>DRMK01000342.1 GCA_011322575.1 Gammaproteobacteria bacterium | reverse complement strand
GGTAATGTCGGCGCTCGCGCCATGTTGGGCGGCGATCTTTGCCAGATAGCGCTCCGCATCGTCCAGATCGCCCTGCGCCGCCAGCGCGCGAGCCAGCCCCATCTTGCCCAGCGGTCGGTGGGGCAGGATCTCAACCACCCTTCTGAAGTCCTGCTCGGCCTGCCCGAAGAGTCCTACCTGCAGCAGGAGATTACCCCGCGTCAGAAGCGCCAGCGTATTGGTGTCATCCCAGGCGATCTCCTCGCTGAGCACCTGAAACAGCCGCTCAATGTCGTCCTCGCAGGTGGTGTGGATCTGGGTTCGTACGGCATGTTCCACGAAATAGAGACCGAAACTCGCTACCGATGCGTCAATCATCCTTGTGGCCCCGGCGCAGTCGTGCTGCTCGAACGAGAGAATGGCATCGCGCAGCAGCCAGTTCCCCTTTACATAGCTGGAATAGAACAGGAGCGTAATGGAGAGATAGAGAATGCCAAGCCCCGCGCCGATGGAGAGCCGGTTGCGGCCGGGAACGACGGTCCGGGTGTCGTGGTGCTTCATGTACAGGCCCGATATCAATCCCATCCATAGCCAGAACTGCAGGGCGGATGAGGGTTTGTGAAGGGGAAAATCGAACAGGGAGTGGGACGCACTCGCTATCAGCGCCAGGGATAGCCCAAGGATGAGTATTCTGGTACGAGCGCTGCCGGATGGTGACTTGACCAGCACCCAGGCCATGTAGAGTATGTAGCCAAATATGACCAGGGACAGAATGCCGCCGATAATGCCCAGCTCGACGAACGCCTGCAGCGGGTCGTTGTGCAGACGGGCAAAATTATTGTGCTCATCGGAGCGCTCGATCACGATTGGATGGTTGGTGTAGGGGCGAAAGGCTTTTCTGAATGAGCCGTAACCACTTCCAAGCAGGGGGTTTTCCATGATGAGTTCCAGCGAATTCCGGTAGGCGTACAGCCTGTGGGCGGAGGAGTCATCCAGTTTTCCGCCGTCGAGTGTGATGCGGCCCGCCAGCATTTCATCAATCTTCCCAGGAACGAGAGATATGGCAACCGCTGTAATGACCGCGGCGAGCAGCGGCCATCTGCCATCCCGAACCCTGCCGGCCAGCTCCCTTCCGCAGACCCCCCTGAGCAGCGCCCACAGCAGAACGGCCCCGGCGACCGCCAGCCCCACCCATGAACCCCGGGTCTTGGACTCGAGGATGAACGCCAGGAGCAGAGCGAAAGCGACCGCCGCGAGCCACTGCCGGGGTCTGTCCCGGAACAGGAGGATCAGGCAGAACGCCACCGGGAGTATGAGGTCGAAATAGAGCGCGGCGTGGTTCTTGAAAAGAAAGGTTGATCCCATCGCGAAGCCGTCGCGAAAACCCAAGGGGTTGATCCCCCAGTTTTGGAGCAGGCCTGTCAGCGCCGCTACCGAACCCGCAACGGTGGAGACAGTGGCCAGCAGGAGTATGGATCCTTGCGATGAGATCTGGGTTGCCAGCATGAACAGGATAATGAGGCCCCAGAACGGGACTATCTCTATGAGATAGTTGCTGTGATCCGTGTTCCACAGGGAGGATACGGAGGCGAGAAGGAGCAGACCTGCCACCAGCAGCTGAACCGGATGCCAAATTATGGAAACGGCCGCTCGCCTCCCCCGAAATGCCCAATAGACTAAGGCCATGGCGGCCACTATCGAGAACAGGGCGTAGCGCGGCAGATGAGAGGGATTGTGCAGGGGTTCAAAGTAGAGTAAGGGGGAGATTCCGGCAAGCAGCAGGAGTAGGAGTAACAGTTTGTTTCTCTCGTCTGTATCGCGCATCATGATGGTATTCGGCTGTCTGGCTACGGATTTTTTGCGGCTCCATCCGGATTTGCGGCCGCTGCGGCGAAAGTTTGAGGAAAATTCGTGGCAACCACCCGCTCACGATGGACCTGCACGTTGGCAGCCGGGAGGGCGGCGAGCGCGCCGGTCGCGTCGCCCGTGGTGTGTGCCTTACTGGAGCAGCCCCCTGCGCAGATCGGGATGGTGTAACGTTATCCCCAGTTCCCGCAACATCTTTCCGTTGTCGACGCGCCGCGATTCATCCAGATAGGAGAGCATGGCGGGAGAGAGCCGTTTTTCCGCCTCGGCGCGGATGATCTCGGGGCAGTGGGGCAAGGCTGGGGACATCGGCGACGGCTTGTAAATGAGGCTCAGCATCAGACGCTGCGGGGTTATTTTACGCAAACGCCGGCACTGCCCGCATTCCATGTCCAGCCGCCGGAGCCCTTTCCCGAAAAACCTGTTTCATTTGTATCAAAACACGGCTAATCTGTTTGTGTCCCATCCGATCCATTCAAATCGTCGTGTTTGTCTACTACTACGATCGGATCGGGTGGAGCGCTATAAGTTCCCGATAGGACTTGTTTTTTCTCTAAAGATCTTACCTACGAGGATGCTATGAAAAGCGCGCCGATTCGAATATTGCGTTCTCTACAAATAATAAATTGCTGATCAAAAGCTTTTTCAGGATGAAGAACACCCGATATGTTGGGGAAATACTGGTGCGTAAGTCTGTGTGTCGCTTGACACGCGCCCTGTTTGAAGCACTGAGGGCAAAATATTTAGTCGCTGGGTTACGGGTTAATAGTATGTAAAGTCGGAGCTTCCCGCATTTGCCCTACATCAAGGAACACTCACGATTCGTGTGGT
>DRMK01000341.1 GCA_011322575.1 Gammaproteobacteria bacterium | reverse complement strand
GTAACAATCAGAAGGCCCCAATAAAAAAACCCCCCATAGCACAGGCTACGGGGGGCTTCTCCCTTGGGGGGGAGGGATGAAAGGCTAGATGTTTACGCCCAGGGATTTCAGCGTATCCATGGTAAGTCCCCCTCTGGGCAAACCTTTCTCTCGCTGATAGGCGCTTACCGCGCGCAATGTTGCCGACCCCACCACGCCATCGATGGGACCGGGATCAAAGCCGGCTGCTTTCAGCGCGCGCTGAACCTCGCTTATGATTCCCGGAGTCATGTTGGTCTGGCACAGCACAGAACGCCATTCGAGCCGCTGATCCGATACCTTCACCCGCTTGGTAACGGTAGTGTACTTGGCCGGGATCTCGATACGCTTCTCCTGGGGGGGGGAAACCAGCTTGCGTACCTTGACGGTCTTGTATTTGGCCGGGATCTCCACGGTCTTGGTGGCAGCGGGAGTTTTGACTACCCGGCGCGTAACGGTCTTGAACGCTGCAGGTGTCTTCTTCAGGCAGATCTGATTCCCGGTGCGGGTACTTGCATCCAGATCCTTGCTATGTATTTCGTGCCACACAAATTTGGCATCGGATACCTTTACCCGCTTGGTTACGGTCTTGTACTTGGCCGGGATCTCGATGCGCTTCTCTTGGGGAGCGGACACCAGCTTGCGCACCTTGACGGTCTTGTACAGCGCGGGAATCTCAACAACCTTGGTGGTGGCCGGGGTCTTGACTACGCGCTTCGTTATGGTTTTGTACTTGGCCGGAATCTCCACCAGACACATGATTTCGCCGGTGGTGTTGTCGATTTTCTCCACAAGGCCGCGACCCTTTTTCCATACCGTTTTGGCAGGTTCCACCAACACCTTTTCGGTAACGGTTTCATATACGGGGGGGACAGCCACCTCTTTCTGGGAGGCCTCCTTTACCAATACCTTCTCCTCCACCCACTCATACTTGGCGGGGACAATCTGCACCTTCTCGGAGGCCTCGCTTACGAGAACCTGTTCGGTTTGGGTCTCGTACTTGGCGGGCAGCCGGTGTTCATGGAAACACATGCCGGGTGTGGCCGCATCCAGATCCACGCCGCCGTTCTTAGCCGCTTCCAGAAGCGCCGGGCTGGCCTGAGGGGCATTGCCGCGCAAGCTGGTGAGCCAAGTCAGACTCTCGGGACGAACTTCGACCTTTTCGGTAACCGTTTCATAGGTGGCGGGAACGGAGACCAGTTTCTGGGAGGCCTCCTTTACCAACACCTTCTCCTCCACCCACTCATACTTGGCGGGAATGATCTCGATACGCTCCGCGGGTTCCTTGACAAGCACCTCCTCCGTTTCCATCTTGTACTCTGCCGGGATAACCACCTTGGCATAGCATTCGCCCGGCTTGGCATTGGGCAGGGTGGTGGTGGCATCTAGAATCTCGTCGGCAGATACTGTGCTCGCAGCTCCTAGCGCGATACACAACGACAGCACCGTTCTGTAGCTGTTATTGGACATTATTCTCCCTCCATAGTCGTCGCATTATTGGGTTTTCCTTCCGCGCCCCATTCTAGCACAGTAGTTTGGTATGTGTGCAACGAAGAGTTGTGCGTATGCTAAGCATGCCTCTTCGCCACCATGTGGTGCTGTTACCTATGGATTTTTGCGAGAGCGGCCGGATCAAGCAATTTGCGCAGCTCTTCCTCGGAGAGATCCGTCATCTCCCGCGCGACCTCCAATACTGGCCGGCCCTCGCTCCATGCCCTCTTGGCAATCTGGGCCCCCTTTTCATAGCCGATCACGGGGTTGAGGGCAGTCACCAGAACCGGATTGCGCTCGAGAAGCGCTTGAACCCGCTCCCTGTTGACCACGAAATCCCGGATCGCCTTGGCCTCCAGGGTGGTGGCTGCCGCCGCCAGAAGTTCAATGCTCTGCAACAGGTTATGGGCGATCAGCGGTAGCATTACGTTGAGCTGGAAGTTTCCCGACTGGGCGCCGATGGTTATGGCGCTGTCGTTGCCCGTCACCTGGGCGCATACCATGGCCACGGCCTCGGGGATCACCGGGTTGAACTTGCCGGGCATGATGGAGCTGCCGGGCTGCAGGGCGGGCAGAGTGATCTCTGCCAAGCCGGCCAGCGGGCCGCTGCTCATCCAGCGCAGATCGTTGGCTATCTTCATCATGGCCGCCGCCAGGGTCTTGAGCTGGCCGCTCATCTCCAGCGCCGCCTCCTGGCTGCTCAATCCCTCGAAACAGTTATCCATGCGCCGCAAGGGAATCCCGAGCCGCTTACCGATGTACTCCGCCACCCGGAAGCCAAATTCGGGGTGAGCGTTGACGCCGGTGCCAACCGCGGTGCCGCCGATGGGAATGGCGAGCAGCCGTTCCTGGCTGCTCTCGATCCTATCCCTGGCGTGCCGGATCTGGCTGGCCCAGCCGGATAGCTCCTGGCCGAAGGTGAGCGGCATGGCGTCCATCAGATGGGTGCGGCCGGTCTTGACCACCCCCTCGAGCTGGGTGGCACGGCTCTCTATGGTGGAGTGCAGGCGCTCAAGGGCGGGCAGCAGCCGCTCCTCCAGGGTCAGGCAGGCGGCGATGTGGATGGCGCTGGGAAACACGTCGTTGGAGCTCTGTCCCATGTTGACGTGATCATTGGGGTGAATATCCATCCCGGAGGCGTCACCGGCGAGCCGGGCTATCACCTCGTTGCAGTTCATGTTGCTGCTGGTACCGGAGCCGGTCTGGAAAATGTCCACCGGAAAATGGGAGTCACAGCTGCCGTCGATCACCTTCAGCGCCGCCTGCCGGATGGCCTGGGCGCGTTGCCGGTCCAGCGATCCCAGCTCCTGGTTGACCTGCGCCGCCGCCAGCTTGATCTCTCCCAGGGCCCGGATCATGGCGCGCGGCAGACGCAGGCCACTGATGGGAAAGTTCTCCACCGCGCGCTGGGTCTGGGCGCCGTACAGCGCCCCGGCCGGGACCCTCAGCTCCCCCATGCTGTCGCGCTCGATCCGGTAGTCTGAACCGCCCATATCGCTCCCTCCTTTGCCGTCCGGCATGACAAGCCGCCGGTCCGCACGCCCCCGGCCGCCTTGACCTGATACCGCAAAAAGCCGATTATACGCGTTTTTATGACTGCTATACGCCCCTTCATCGGGGGGCGCAACCACGGGAGTTCGGATGGACGCCGCTGACAAAAAACGGCTGCTGCGCGAGATGCTCTATGCGCGCCGCTTCGAGGAGCGCTGTTACGAGGCCTACGTGGAGCGCAAGATAGGTGGATTTCTCCACCTCTATCCGGGCGAGGAGGCGTGCGCCATTGGCGTTCTGGAGGCGGCCCGGCCGGGGCGGGACTATGTCATCACCGGCTACCGGGACCATGTACATGCCATCAAGTGCGGCGCGGATCCCAAGGAGGTGATGGCCGAACTGTTCGGCAAGGAGACCGGTTCCAGCAAGGGGCGCGGCGGCTCCATGCACATATTCGATGTGAAGCACCGCTTCATGGGCGGCTATGCGCTGGTGGGGGGGCCGTTTCCGCTCGCCGCCGGCATCGCCAAGGCCCTGAAGATGAAGGGGGAGGAGGAGATCTCCATCTGTTTCCTGGGGGACGCGGCCAACAACCAGGGGACCTTTCATGAGGCGCTCAACATGGCCAGCTTGTGGCAGCTCCCCGTGCTCTACGTGTGCGAGAACAATCTGTACGGCATCGGGACCCGCATCGATCGCTCCACCGCGGTGGTGGAACAGTACAAGCGGGTATGCAGCTATGACATTCCGGCCGCCCAGGTGGATGGCCAGGATATCGAGAAGGTGTATGCCGCCGCCAGGGAGGCTGTGGCGCATGTGCGTTCCGGCAAGGGCCCCT
>DRMK01000340.1 GCA_011322575.1 Gammaproteobacteria bacterium | reverse complement strand
GGAGATTGCGTTGCGCCAGATTATAGCTCACCTGGCCGGCGCTCCTGCTGCGCACTATACTCCATCCCGCCGGAAGGGGCAGCTGCTCCAGCAGGCCGATCTCCGATTCCATGTAGATCCAGGCGCGGGGAGAGAGCCAGCCGCCACTCTCCAGACCACGCACGCACTTCCCCAGCAGCCCCTGCCGGAACGGTGGATCGAGAAACACGATATCGAACGGCTCGCCGCTGCCCGCCAGATAGTCCAGCGCCGCGCCCTGCTGGATGGTCGCCCCTTCCGCGCCAAGCAGCTCCCTGTTCTCGCGCAACTGGCGCACCACCCGGCGGTCGCGCTCCACCATTACCACCTCCCTGGCGCCGCGCGACAGCGCCTCCCAGCCGAGAGCGCCGCTGCCGGCAAACAAATCCAGGCAGCGCGCGCCCTCCACCACCGGCCGCAGCCAGTTGAACAGGGTCTCGCGCACCCGGTCGGGGGTCGGCCGCAGATCTGGACGGTCCGGAAAACCCAGCTTGCGGCCGCGCCACCGGCCACCGATGATCCTGATCCGGTTGTGAACGCTCACTCACCCCCACCTACCGTGACGGTCGCCATCCGTTTCGGATCGACACGGCGCCGGAAGGCGTCCCGGATCTGCTCGAGGGTGACCGCCTCGACACGCCGGTTGAAGCTCTCCAGATAGTCCAGCGGCAGGTTGTAGAAACCGATCATGGCGATGTACTCCAGGATGTCCCGGTTGCTGTCGATGCGCAGCGGGAAGCCGCCGGTGATGTTCTTTTTCGCCGCCTCCAGCTCTGCGGCGGTGGGGCCCTGCTCTATGAAACCCTGCAGGGTCTCCCGCAGGACCCGCTGCGCCTCGTCCGCCTTGTCGTTGCGGGTCTGCAAGCCGATCTGGAACGGCCCCTTACGGCGCATGGGGCGGAAGAAGCTGTAGGCGCTGTAAGCCAGCCCGCGCTTCTCGCGGATCTCGGCCATGATGCGTGATCCGAACCCGCTGCCGCCCAGGATATGGTTACCCACGTAGAGCGGCAGGTAGTCGGGATCGGTGCGCGTCATGCCCGGCTGGCCCACCAGGATGTGGGTCTGGCTGGAGGGGAACGGGATTTTCCGCTCCACTGCCCTGGCGAGTGGTTTCACCTCCGGCAGGGGGGGAGCCGGCTCCCCCTCGGGAAGCCCCGTCATCAGCCGTTCCGCCAGCTGTTCCGCCTGCCGGCGCGACAGGTCGCCGACGATGGCCACCACCGCATTGGCAGCCACGTAGTAGCGCTCGTGGAACCGCACCAGATCACTCCGCTGCATGGCCTGCAGGCTCTCCTCGGTCCCGCTGCCGGGTATGGCGTAGGGGTGCTCCCCGTAGATGGCGCGGTAGAAGGCCTTGCGGGCGATGGCGGAGGGCGACTGCTGCTCCGCCTGCAGGCCGATCAGCATCTGCTTGCGCTCGCGCTGGAATATCCTCTCCGGGAAGCCGGGCCGGGCGAGGATGGCGGACATGATCTCCAGCGCCGGATCCAGATACTCCGGAGCGCTGAGAGTGCGCAGGCTTACCATAGCCATGTCCCGCAGGGCCGCGCTGCCGAGCTGGGCGCCGAGCCCCTCGAGACGCTCGGCGATGGCCTCCTCATCCAGCTTGCCAGCGGCCGCATCCAGCAGGCCGTTGGTCATACTGGCCAGACCGGGCAACTCCCCGTCGCGGGCGCTGCCGGCATCGAACACCACCCGCACATCCACCATGGGAAGCTGCGGGGCGGCGACGAAATAGACCCGGCCGCCGTTGCCCGTTTTCCAGTGCTGGATATCGGGGCTGGCCACGGCGCCCGCCAGGGGCAGCAGCAGGGCCAGCGACCAGATGGCGGCTTTTGCCACAGCGCGCGGCAGAACCGCCATAAAACTACCGATCCTCATGCTGCTCACCTCCCTGCCCTTTCCCACCGTTGCCGTTCTCGAGCGGCAGCGGCTCTAGCCGCGCCACCGTCAGCCGCTCATCCACCAGGTATTTGCGCGCCACCTTCTGCAGCTGCTCGGCGGTGATGGCGAGCACCCTGTCGCTGTACTCATCCATCCGCTGCCAGCCCAGGCCGACCGTCTCCAGGGTGCCCATCTGCATCGCCTGATAGAAGATGGAGTCCTGTTCGTAGGTCTTGCCGGCCACCACCTGCGCCTTGATACGCGCCAGCTCCGCATCGCTCACCAGTTCACGCTTCAGCCGCTCGATCTCCTCGCGCAGCGCCTCTTCCAGCTCGGCGGCGCTGTGGCCCCGGGCCGGAGTACCATCCAGCAGGAACAGATCCTGACGCATGGAGTAGAGGTTGTAACCGGCCCCGGCGCTGGCGGCAAGCTGGCGCTTGCGTACCAGGTTCCTGGCCAGGCGGGCGCTGTCGCCCCCGTCCAGCACCCCGGCAAGCACCTCCAGGGCGTAGGGCTCCCACTCCTCGGCGGCGGTCTTCAGCACCGGCACCTTGTAGCCCATCAGCAGATAGGGGAGCTCCGCCGGGGCGCGCACCCCCACCCGCCGCACTCCCCGCTGCCGGCTCTCAGTGCGCGGCTTGGGGAGCTTCAGCCCGGCGGTCGGAATCGGTCCGAAGTGTTTTCTGGCCAGCTTGAGTACCTGCCGGGGGTCCACGTCGCCCACCACCACCAGAGTGGCGTTGTTGGGCGCATACCAGCGCCGGTACCAGGCGGCCAGGTCGGCGATCTCCAGGCTCTCCAGATCCTCCATCCAGCCTATGATGGGATGGTGGTAGGGGCTGTTGACGAATGCCGCGGCGTTGAGCTGCTCATAGGTGAGCGACTCGGGGCGGTCCTCGGTGCGCATGCGCCGCTCCTCCATCACCACCTTTACCTCGCGGGCAAACTCCTCTTCCGGAAGCAGCAGGTTGCGCATCCGGTCCGCCTCCATCTCGAAACTTACCTCGAGGCGGCTCTTCTCCAGCTGCTGGAAATAGGCGGTGTAGTCGCGGCCGGTGAATGCGTTCTCCTCGCCACCGTTTTCAGCGATGATGCGTGAAAACTCCCCCGGACCGTGCCTGGCGGTACCCTTGAACATCATGTGCTCCAGCACGTGGGACACCCCGGTGATACCGTCGTGTTC
>DRMK01000339.1 GCA_011322575.1 Gammaproteobacteria bacterium | reverse complement strand
CCCGCCGGTGGCGCCGGAAGCTCTCCCGCACCGCCCTCTTCACGCGATTCCTCGCCACTGCGGTGGACAACTGTTTGCGGGCAATGGCAAGGCCAAGCCTGGGATATCCAAGTTCATTCGCCCGCGCCAGTACGGTGAAACTGCCGTCGCTGCTCCGGACAGGGTTGGCGAATACTCGGCGGTACTCAACCGGTTTGAGTAGGCGCAGATGCCGGCCAAAGCGCTCCCCGCGACCACCCAAGAGCTCAGGCAGCCAGCCGTTTGCGTCCCTTGGCCCGACGCATGTTGATGATCTTGCGCCCGCTGCGGGTTTTCATGCGGGCACGAAATCCGTGATTGCGCTTGCGCTTGATGTTGCTGGGCTGGAATGTTCTCTTCATCGCGGTTCCCGTAAAAGTGTGAGTGCGGGCGCCAGACGGCACCAAAACACGAAAAAGTAGCGCTTCAGTATACCTCATGTCAACTATTTGTACCCTTACGAATTTGCAGCCACCACCCGCCATCTCGTGTGGATAACTCCCTCTCCGGCCCTTCGATGGGTTATAATTCTGACCACAGACATCCTACGGAGTACCCAACGCCGCATGTCCAGCCACTCCCCGCTATGGAACAGATGCCTCACCTACCTGGAAGCGGATCTCGGCACCCAGCAGTTCAACACCTGGGTACGCCCCCTGCAGGTGGTAGAGAAGGATGGGGCCCTGCAGCTGCTGGCCCCCAACCAGTATGTTCTGGAGTGGGTAAAGGACGGGGTACTGGACAAAATCAGAGGCTACCTGGCCACCTCCGAGGGGAGGGAAACGGAGGTCAGCGTAAGGATAGGCACTCACCAGGAAAAGGGCTCCACCGCATCGGAGCCCGTCTCCGGGCGCCAGGAACGGGATGACATCCCGCAATCGAGACAGAGCCACCTGAACCGCAATTTTACCTTCGCAAACTTCGTGGGGGGAAAATCGAACCAGATGGCCCGCGCCGCCTCCATGCAGGTGGCGGAAAACGTCGGCTCGGCCTACAACCCGCTGTTCATATATGGAGGAGTGGGCCTGGGCAAGACCCACCTGGTCCACGCCATAGGGAACATGATTCTGGAGCACTCGCCCCAGGCCAGGGTTATATACCTCCACTCCGAGAGCTTCGTGGCGCAGATGATCAAGGCGCTGCAGCACAACAGAATCGACGAGTTCAAGAGATTCTACCGGACCGTGGACGCGCTGCTGATCGACGACATCCAGTTTTTCGCGGGGAAGGAGCGCTCCCAGGAGGAGTTTTTCCACACCTTCAACGCCCTGTTCGAGGGTCAGCAGCAGATCATTCTTACCTGTGACCGCTACCCCAAGGAGCTGGACGGGCTGGAGGAGCGGCTCAAGTCCCGTTTCGGCTGGGGGCTCACCGTGGCCATCGAACCGCCCGAGCTGGAGACCAGGGTGGCCATCCTGATCAGCAAGGCGGAGCAGTTTGGGGCGGATGTTCCTCATGAGGTGGCGTTTTTCATCGCCAAGCGAATCCGCTCCAACGTGCGGGAGCTGGAGGGGGCGTTGCGCCGGGTGATAGCCCATGCCCGTTTCATAGGCAAGCCCATCAGCCTGAACATCGCCAAGGAGGCGCTGAAGGATCTGCTTGCACTTCAGGCCAAGCAGGTCACCATCGAAAACATCCAGAAGACGGTAGCCAGCTACTACAAGATCCGGGTATCGGATCTGCTCTCCAAGAGGCGCACCCGCTCAATCACCAGACCGCGCCAGATCGCAATGGCTCTCGCCAAGGAGCTCTCCAACTACAGCCTTCCCGAAATCGGTGACGCCTTTGGCGGCCGCGATCACACCACCGTCATCCATGCCTGCCGCAAGGTGGCAGAGCTGCGCAGCTCGGATACCCTGATTGAGGAGGATTACAACAACCTGTTGAGAACCCTGACCACATAGGCTGGAACAAGCTGTGGACAAATCAGGCAAGCGAACCATCACTGATTTTCAGCACACCTTGTCCACAATGTTTACAGATCTTGTATATGGCTGTCGTAAACAGCGGTTTCCCAGATAACAGATTGATATACATTATAATATTTCAGTTATCAACAATTGG
>DRMK01000338.1 GCA_011322575.1 Gammaproteobacteria bacterium | reverse complement strand
CGGATAGTAGGCGTCCACCTCGGCGGGAGACATGTCAATATGGACGATGGTGCGATCCTTGGTGGGATGCCAGAGATAAGGGTGATACTCCACCAAATCGTAACCGATGCAGATGATCACATCGGCCCGCTCGAAACCGCAGTTGACATAATCCTTGGACTGCAGTCCGGCGCTGCCCAGCGCCAGGGGGTTTTTCGCAAACGGCACCACCCCCTTGGCCATGAAGGTGTTGGTGACCGGGATGTTGAGCCGCGCCGAGAAATCTGCCAGCTGCTGCCACGCCCGGCCCCGGATCACTCCGTTACCCGCCAGGATGATCGGATTCTGTGCTCCGGATATGATCTCGGCCGCATATTCCACGCGCTCCCGGGGGGGTTCCGGAGTGGTGGCATGTTTTACCGGCAGCGGAGCGTCATCGATGGGCATCTCCGCGATGTTCTCCGGAAACTCGATGAAGCAGGCGCCGGATTTCTCCGTCTGCGCCACCTTGAATGCCTTGCGTACCACCTCACTGATAATGTTGGGAGTCAGCAAGCGGGAGGCGTACTTGGTGACGGGATGAAAGATACGCTCCAGATCCAGTACCTGGTGGGACTCCTTGTGCAGCCTGTTGGTGGCCGCTTGCCCGGCGATGGCCACCAGCGGGGCGTGGTCCATGTTGGCGTCGGCGACCCCGGTGATCAAGTTGGTCGCCCCTGGTCCCAGCGTGGCCAGACAGACCCCTGCCCGTCCGGTAAGACGCCCGTGCACATCCGCCATGAAAGCCGCTCCCTGCTCATGACGTACGGTGATGAAACGGATCGAGGAGTCGAGCAGCGCATCCATAAACTCCAGGTTCTCCTCACCCGGGATACCGAAGATGCACTCCACGCCCTCATTCTCCAGGCATTTAATGAACAGCTCAGCGGCCTTCACTCCCCCTCCCCCATGCAGCCGTATTTGGCACCTGTTATCGGCCGGCGGGCCATTATCTCCACCCGGAAGCGGATGGCGACTGTTGACCGCGCATAATCCAGACCGCGCTACTTCTTCGCTCCGGCAGCGCTTTTCTCTTTACCCACCAGGTAATCCACCACCTTGAGCATCTCCGCGTAGGAGCGCGCATTGGAGGCACCCACCCGGTATTTGCCGTTGACAATCATCGCTGGCACCCCGTCGATGCCGGAGTTTTTCGTCATCTGGATGGCCCGCTTTACCTGGCTCTTGACCGCAAACGAATCAAAGGCCTTGAAAAAATCCTCCTTGCTCACCCCATACTCCGCAAACAGCAGCTGCAGACTGGCGGGAGTGGGGAACCTGCGCCCCCCCTGATGAATGGCGTCGAACAGCGCGTCATGCATCTTGCCGCTGATGCCCAGCGCCTTTGCGGTATAGAAGGCCTGGGCGTGCAGCTCCCAAAGCTTGTTGAACACCGCCGGCACATGGATGAACTCGACATCCGCGGGTTTACGCATCAGCCAGCGTTTGACATAAGGATCGAAATCGTAGCAGTGGGGGCAGCCGTACCAGAACAGCTCCATAACCTCCACCTTGTCCCCGGATGTGGTGGGCAGTGGCGGCTCCACGCGCTCGTAGTCGACCCCTTCCCGGTACTCGGCCGCCGGGGCCTCCACAAGCCAAGCCAGCGAGAGAAACGCGACAGCGATCCACAACCAGCGTTTACCTTTCGTCATAGAGCTACCTCTTGTTGTCGTTTCGGATGGGTAATATATAGTGCCGAAGGGGCCGCGAAAGTTCCACAACGATTTGCCAAACCGGCTGGATCCTATATCCTTAGCCGAGCGCCGTTGCGAACGGACAGAACCATAACCGGAAACAGGAGTCGGAGCAACAAATGGACAACGCCACCATCGATCTCACTGAATTTCTGAACCAGCAGTATCTCTGCGAGTCACTCACCATAAAGGAGGTGGAGACCCTGCTGGAGTACACTGAACTCATCACCTTCAGGAAAAAGGAGGTCATCGCGGACATTGGAGAGGTCGGAGAGGCCCTCTATTTCGTGGTGCGCGGGCAGGCAGCCCTGGTCTATGACGATGGCAGCAACCAGGTGGAGGTAGGCCGCATGAACGAAGGCGAGTTAATGGGCGAGATGTCGTTCTTCGACCGCCAGCCCCGCCTGGTGCGCATGATGGCCACTTCGGACGATACCAGGCTGCTCAAGCTGACCCGCGCCATGTACAAGAGGCTGCGCGTCGAACATCCGTTCATAGCCGTCAACCTGCTGGAACACGCCATAATCAGCCTGGATCACCTGATTCGCCGGGTCAGCACCGATGTGGCCACGTTCAACCGCTACTTCTATTCCACCGGCAAGAAGTAACAGGTGGTTGAGCACGGGCTGTATCGTTGTGGGGTTGATGCAAGAAAAAAGGGTGGCACCGAGCCACCCTTTCCAGTCTCCTGCCTG
>DRMK01000337.1 GCA_011322575.1 Gammaproteobacteria bacterium | reverse complement strand
GCCTGCGCCGGCCGATCCTGCCATGACGAGCGATAACGGCTCTCCCCCTAATCCGCCCATGGACCACCATGCGCTCAGCGGAATGGTCAATTAACCAGGTGAATCGTGTAGAATAGCTGGGTTTTGCACAGGACTGAAGATACGTTGAGAACCGCAACCGCCCCATCCTACGGTTTCCAGAGACGCATCGTGGTGGGCATGTCCGGAGGCGTGGACTCCTCTGTGGCGGCCACCCTGCTGCTGGAGCAGGGCTACCGGGTGGACGGGGTGTTCATGAAGAACTGGGAAGAGAGCGACGACTCCGGCCACTGCCCTGCCGAGCGTGATTTTCGTGACGCGCGCAGCGTATGCGACACCCTGGGCATCTCGCTGCGGATGGTCAACTTCTCCCGCCACTACCGGGAACGGGTGTTTGAACACTTTCTGCGGGAGCTGCGCGCCGGACGCACCCCCAACCCGGACATCCTCTGCAACCGGGAGATCAAGTTCCGTTCGTTCCTGGAGTACGCCCTGGAGCAGGGGGCGGAGTGTATCGCCACCGGACACTATGCGCGCATAGAGAGGCGTGGCGGGTGCCTGCGCCTGCTCCGGGCCAGGGATGACAACAAGGATCAGACCTACTTCCTCTATACCCTGGGCCAGGAGCAGCTTGCCAGAAGCATGTTCCCCCTTGGGGAACTGAAGAAGAGCCAGGTGCGCGCCATTGCCGCCCGGCAGGGACTGGTAACCCATGACAAGCGGGACAGCACCGGGATCTGCTTCATCGGCAAGCGCAACTTCCGCAACTTCCTGGCGCGCCATCTGGCCGGCCGGCCGGGGGAGATGCGCACTCCGGAAGGGGAGCTGCTCGGAGAGCATGGCGGCCTGATGTTCTACACCCTCGGCCAGCGGCAGGGGCTGGGAATCGGAGGGCGCGCGGGCCGCTCCAGCGGCGAACCCTGGTATGTGGTGGGGAAGGATCCCGCAAGGAACATCCTGTATGTCTCACAGGGGATCCACCCGATGCTATTCAGCACCACCCTTGAGGCCGGTTCCCTGCACTGGATCTCCGGCGAGCCGGTCCCCGTTCCACTGCGTTGCAGCGCGCGGGTGCGCCACCGCCAGCCGCTGCAGGAGTGCGTAATCACCCGCGCGGGAGAGGGGCGCTGCCACGTCCGGTTCGACAGGGCGCAGCAGGCGGTAACGCCGGGACAGTCCATCGTGTTTTATGCTGGCGAGGAGTGCCTGGGAGGGGCGGTGATAGAGCGCACCGACGCCCCGGCGGCGGAACAGTTCCGGAGGGGCGGCGCTTGAGTGGATTGCGCGACAGGGCCCTGGCGCTGGGAGGCATCCTGCAGGCCTGCTCCCAGGTACAGGAGGTGGCGCAGCGCGGCTCGGTGGACAGCGAAGCCCTGCGGCAAACCCTGCGCACCCTGTTCGAAACCGACCCGCCCGATGCGGCGGCGGTATACGGCGGAGCCGGCGGCGTGCGGGAGGGGCTGCGGCTGCTCATCCGGCAACTGGACGGAAAGCCGGACGCGGAGCTGACCCGCTACCTGCTCAACGTGCTCCATCTGGAGCGCAAACTGCGCCGCAAGCCGGAGCTGCTCCGCTCCATTTCCAAGGGGATCGAGCGGGCGCGGGGGCAGATGGAGCACTACCCGCTGCCGCACAGCAACACGGTCGCGGCCCTGGCTGGCATCTACAGCGACACGGTAAGCACCCTCACACCGCGCATCATCGTCAAGGGCGCGGAGGGCCACCTGGCCAACCCCGGCAACGCCGATCTGGTGCGCGCCCTGCTGCTCGCCGCCATCCGCTCCGCGGTACTGTGGAGACAATGCGGTGGCAGCAGGTGGCAGATCCTGCTGCTGCGCAGCCGCCTGGTACAGGCCGCCCGCAGCATCATCGATCAGAACGACAATTAGGAAATCAAACTGGAGCCCCCCATGAGAAACAGTTTCAACGCCCGATCCACGCTTGCCGCGGCCGGTACCGAGTACCAGATCTTCCGGCTCGATGCGGTTCCCGGCAGTGCACGCCTGCCCTACTCGCTCAAGATCCTGCTGGAGAATCTGCTGCGCCACGAGGATGGTGTCTCGGTAACCGCGGAGCACATCCGCTACCTGGCGCAGTGGGATCCGGCCGCCACCCCGGAGTGCGAGATCTCTTTCTGCCCCGCGCGGGTCCTGATGCAGGATTTCACCGGAGTCCCCGCAGTGGTGGATCTGGCCGCCATGCGCGACGCCATGCGCCAGCTGGGGGGCGATCCACAGAAGATAAACCCGCTGCAGCCGGCGGAGCTGGTCATCGACCACTCGGTGCAGGTGGATCTGGCCGGCAGCAGGGACGCCTTCGCCCACAACGAGGCGCTCGAGTACCAGCGTAACCGGGAACGCTACAGCTTCCTGAAGTGGGGCCAGCAGGCGTTCTCCAACTTCCGCGTGGTACCGCCCGAGACCGGGATCGTGCATCAGGTGAACCTGGAGTATCTGGCACGCGTGGTGTTCACCCGGCGGCAACCGGACGGAACGCTGCTGGCCTGCCCCGATACGGTGGTGGGCACCGATTCCCACACCACCATGATCAACGGCCTCGGCGTTCTCGGCTGGGGCGTCGGCGGCATCGAGGCGGAGGCG
>DRMK01000336.1 GCA_011322575.1 Gammaproteobacteria bacterium | reverse complement strand
GCAGAAATAGAATCCCTGAACCTGATCGCACCCCTCGCCGCGCAGATAGTCCAGCTGCTGCTCTGTCTCCACCCCCTCGCCGGTTACCCGCAGTCCCAGGCTCTGTGCCATGACGATGATTGCCTTGGTAAGGGCAGCATCTTCCCGATCGGTGCAGATGTCGCGCACGAAGGAGCGGTCGATTTTCAGGGTGTCGAAAGGGTACTGTTTCAGATAGCTGAGCGCCGAGTAGCCGGTTCCGAAGTCATCCACCGTGAGGTGGATCTGCATGTCGCTGAGCTGCTGGAGGATTCGGGGAGCTTCGTCGAACTCCCGCAGCAGCAGGTTTTCGGTTATCTCCAGCTCCAGATCGCTCGCCGCCAGGTGGTACTCCTGCAAGGTGTCACGGATATTCTGTACGAAATCGGCTTCCCGGAACTGGCGTGATGAGACGTTCACCGAGATGCGAAACGGGGCTCCGGTCTGATCTTGCCACACTCTGGCCTGCCGGCAGGCGCTCTTCAGCACCCACTCGCCGATAGGCACTATCAGGCCGGTATCCTCCGCTATCGGGATGAAACGCTCGGGCGGGACGCTCCCCAGCACCGGGTTGTGCCAGGAGAGCAGCGCCTCGGCGCCGATCATCCGGTTCTCCCGCACATCGATTACGGGCTGGTAGCGTACCGTCAGCTCACCACGCTGCAGGGCAAGGCGCAGGTGGGACTCCAACTCCAGGCGACGGTTGGCTTGCCGGCTTATCTCTGGTGTAAAGCGGCAGTAGGCGTTCTTGCCGTTGGCCTTGGCGCGATACATGGATGCATCGGCATACTGCAGCAGGGTATGGGGGCTGATGCTGTCCACCGGATAGGTGGAGATCCCCATGCTGGTGGTAAAAAACAGCTCACGCCCCTCCAGCATGAAGGGTGCGGCGAAGGCATCCATGATCTTGTGTACCACCAGCTCCCCGGCATCGGGCGCAGAGAGATCCGGCAGTATGACCAGGAACTCGTCTCCGCTCAGGCGTGCCACCGTGTCGTCGTCGCGCACCGCACGACGGATGCGCTGGGCGGCCTCGATGAGCAACCGGTCTCCTACGGCATGGCCCAGGGTGTCGTTGATGTTCTTGAAGTTGTCCAGATCGATGAAGATCACCGATACAAAATGCTTGTTACGATGCGCCCGGCGCAACGCCTGGGTCAGGCGATCGAACGCCAGTACCTTGTTGGGGAGTCTGGTCAGGGAGTCGTAGTTGGCCTGGTTGAAAAGGCGCTCCTCGTAGATCTTGCGCGGTGTTATGTCCTCCATGATGGCCAGGGTATGGGTAATGGTGCCATCATCCGCGCGGATCGGGGATATGGCCGCGTACTCCCAGAACTTCTCCCCATTCTTGCGTACGCTGGGTAGCTCGCCCCGCCACTCCTTGCCCTGCTGCATATGATTCAGAAGGTCGGCGCGGATTGCCCCCGGAGCATGCCGGGCGGTGACCCAGGACAGGTCCTTTCCTATAATCTCTGCTGGTTCGAAGCCGGTAATCCTGCTGAATCTCTTGTTTGCATAGGTTATATATCCCTCCGCATCCGAGATGAGGACGGAAGCGGGGCTTTGCTCCACCGCCGCAGAGAGAATCTGCAGTTTTTCCTCCGCACCTTTGATGGCGGTTATATCACTGAAGTGTTCGATCCTGCCTCCCTGGTATTTGCCGTTCTTGATGGATTGGGCGTGATAGCGCATCCATATGACTCCTTTGTCGGGTGCCAGCCGCAGACGGAACTCCGTGGGAGGCAAGAGCTTCCGCTCACGGTGTGAGTAGAGCAGACGGGCGCGGATGTCGCTGTCCAGATTCTGAAACAGCTCCCGATTGATGGTGCAGATGTCTTT
>DRMK01000335.1 GCA_011322575.1 Gammaproteobacteria bacterium | reverse complement strand
GGCACCGCCGCTGACGTGTGGCATCTCGCGGCTGGAGACGAACCGGCTCCCGGTAACCTGCTGGTGGCTATCAATATGGAGTACGCCACCATGCAGAGTCCGGTAAAGGACGGAGACGAGGTGGCTTTCTTCCCTCCCGTTACCGGAGGGGCCAATGAGGGTTGAGATCCGCACCACACCATTCGATCCATGGCAGGAGCTAGCTGCCCACCAGCAACAGATGGACGACATGCAGGGCAAGCACGGCGCTGCAACGGTATTCGTGGGAACCATGCGTGACTTCAACGCGGGTGAGAAGGTGCAGGGCATGTTCCTGGAGCACTATCCAGGCATGACCGAGAGGCATCTGGAAACCATCTGCAAGGAGGCGATGCAGCGCTGGGATCTGCTGGATGCACTAATCATTCATCGTGCGGGAGCCATGCAACCGGGAGACCCAATCGTCCTGGTGGCCTCCTGGGCCGCCCACCGCGGGCCCGCTTTCGCGGCATCCCGCTACCTGATTGAGGAGCTCAAGAGCCGTGCTCCTTTCTGGAAAAAGGAGCGGTTGGCACAAGAGAGCCGCTGGGTTACCCACAACACGCCGGCAAACTCCCCAACCTCCCTCAATAAGTAATTGTTAATTCAAATTTAACTATGCTATTTGGCAACGGTATGGCATTATAGGACAAATTGATATTTGTCATATTCCGTTTGTCATGGCCCCCAGCAGAAGCAGCGTCGTTCCGCTATCCAAGCGCAAAATCGCCTGCAAGGATTGCAGCCTGTTTCAAATCTGCCTCCCGGTAGGGATTTCAGAGGAGGAGCTGGAGCGCCTGGAGAAGATCATCCAGCGCCGCCGCCCGGTAAAGCGGGGCGACCACCTGTACAACAGCGGCGATCCGTTCCGCTCCATCTGCGCGGTGCGCAGCGGCTCCATCAAGAGCTATGTTCCCACCGAAAAGGGCAACGAGCAGGTAACCGGCTTCCACCTTCCGGGAGAGCTGCTGGGTCTGGACGCCATCAGCCAGAAAATACACCCCTGCTCGGCAAAGGCCCTGGAAACCACCAGCGTATGCGAAATACCCTACGAGCAGTTCGAGCTGCTCAGCAACGAGCTGCCGGTGCTGCACCGTCAGCTCATTAATCTCATGAGCAAGGAGATTTTCGAGGAAGAGACCCACATGGTACTGCTGGGCAAAAAGAGCGCGGAAGAGCGCCTCGCCGCCTACCTGTTCAGCATATCCATGCGCTACCAGCGGCGCGGGTTCTCCGCAACGGAATACTACTTGAGCATGTCCCGCAACGACATCGGCAACTATCTCGGGCTGGCGGTAGAAACCGTGAGCCGCATGTTCACCCGGTTCCAGGATGACGGCCTGCTCACCGTAGAGCGCAAGCACATCATCATTCACAACCTGGATCGGCTGCGCCATCTCGCCGGCGCCATGCCCTGCAAATCGGGCGGAAACTCCTTTTGCCTCACCCGCTCCTGAGTCCCCCGTTTGCAGGAGAGATGGGTCTGGTTTATCCTACACCGCTCGTCCTGGAGAGGTGTCCGAGTGGTTGAAGGAGCACGCCTGGAAAGTGTGTATACGGTAACACCGTATCGAGGGTTCGAATCCCTCCCTCTCCGCCAAATACAAATATGAATGCATTCGAACCCTCGATTCGAAAAACGGGCTCGACCAGGCGCGAAGCGCCGCAGGACGCCGGAGCAGAGCGACGGCGCCCCGAAGGGGTGAGGCCGGAGGCCGAATCAATCCCTCCCTCTC
>DRMK01000334.1 GCA_011322575.1 Gammaproteobacteria bacterium | reverse complement strand
TACCAGGATATTTCCCTCAACTTCCGCCATTTCTTCTCGCGCAAGGTGATGTTCGTGAAGTATGCCGCGGCCTATGTGGTGTTGCCGGGAGGGTTCGGAACCCTGGACGAGCTGGCGGAGATCCTGACCCTGGTCCAGACCGGCAAGACCCGGCGCATCCCCATCATCCTGGTGCATGCTCCTTTCTGGGAGGGGCTGCTGGAGTGGTTCCGCACCACGCTGGTGGAGGAGAAGACCATCGATCCCGAGGACCTCGATCTGGTCAAGGTGCTGGACAAACCGCAGCAGGTGGTGGATGCTATCTTTGCTCACTACGAGCACCGGGGCTTCGAGCCGTCGGCACAGGAGAGAGAGGTTTTGCTCGATCTATGACCCGCAACCATACCGCCTCATTGATCCGGCAACAACATATTTCACATTCAGGGCTTCAGGTACAGGCTGGCTCAAGGCGTAGCTTGCAGGCAATGGTTGCTCCATTGGCGAAAGCTGCAACGCCGGGCCGACCCGTTCCTGGAACCCCTGACAATTCGATTTTGGAGGAGTGGCTGTCGTGCGCCGGTTAATAATCTGCCTCCTGCTGGCCGCCGCTCCCGCCTGGGCGGCGGATCCACGGCCGCTGCCGCCCCGCCCCGAGATGTCGCGCACGCCGCTTCCCATGCCGGAGGTGAAACAGGGAAACGTGCCGGAGAAGGAGGTGGTCATCACCACCACCCGGCGCAGCGACTCGGTGGAGGAGTACCGGGTCAACGGACGCCTCTACATGATCAAGATCACCCCGGCCAAGGGGTTCCCCTACTACCTGATCGATACCGACGGGGACGGGGATCTGGACACCCGGCGCAACGATCTGGAGGAATTTCCGCTCAACCAGTGGATCCTGTTTCGCTGGTGAGCGCTGTGCCATGTCCGTCTATACCGTCGTCAACAGGGCCGAGCTGGAGGGGTTTCTGATCCACTACCCTCTTGGCGACCTGCTGAACTACGAGGGGATCAGCGCCGGCATAGAGAATACCAACTACTTCGTAACCACCAGCTCTGGTGAGTATGTGCTTACTCTGTTTGAGCAGCACAGCGCAGCGGAGCTGGGCTATTTTCTGGATCTGATGGCCTTTCTCGCCGAGCATGGCGTCCCGACGGCTCATCCGGTGGCCGACGAGCAGGGCCGCTACCTGCGCACCCTCAAGGGGAAGCCGGCCGCGCTGGTGCAGCGGCTGCCCGGCAAGAGCGTCGAGCGGCCCGGTATCGACCACTGCGCCACCCTGGGCAGGGAGCTGGGCAGAATCCACAAGGTGGGGAGGGAGTTTCCGCTGCGCCGCAGGAACAGCCGCGGCCCCGGCTGGTGGTCGCAGACCGCGCGCCGACTGCTGCCCCTGCTGCCGCAGGAGGATCGCCGACTGCTGGAGGATGAGCTGGCGTTCCAGAAAAACTACCACTTCGAGGAGCTGCCGCGCGGCGTGATTCACGCCGATCTGTTCCGCGACAACGCCCTGTTCGTGGGCGATCGGCTAACCGGGATCATCGACCTCTACTACGCCTGTGACGGCCTGATGCTGTACGACCTGGCCATTACCGCCAACGACTGGGCCGTCACCGGTACGGGCTCCCTGGAAGAATCGCGCCTGCGCGCCCTGCTCGGCGGCTACCGCGAGCAGCGGCCGTTCCAGCCCTGCGAAGCGCCCGCCTGGCCGGTCATCCTGCGTGCTGCCGCCCTGCGCTTCTGGCTGTCCCGGCTCAATGATCTCCATTTCCCCCGGGAAGGAGAGATCACCCACAGCAAGGATCCGGATGTTTTCAGGCGGATCCTGGTGTCACACAGGGAGAACCAGCGGCAGTTGCGGCAGCTCTGGGATCAGTTCTCCCCCTGAATCACAAGGGCGGCATATCTGAACCGATTAGCTCCACACCGGCTCTTGAGGTATATTGAAAAAGGAGGCCCTGTTTTCTATTCTTCATCCGGTAACCCCGGGCCAAACCTGGCTGAACACCATTTCGTGACCGATCATACCCCGACCAGCAAGGAGTGTTCCGCGGAGCCGCCCGACAAAAGCAGACGAGGCGGCCCCATTCTTCCGGCTCTGCGCCGTCGATCCGAGACGGAGAAACAGTGTCGGGCGCGGCGCAGGGGCAGAAAGTTCCAGGCGGGCACCAACCGCGGCATCGAGACCATGCTGCGTTCCCAGTACCGCACCCATCTCGACCTGACCAGCCTCGCCGACAACAAGGCCAGTATCATGATCACCATCAACGGCCTGATCATCTCCATTCTGTTGGCCACCGGCGGTTCGGTGGTGGCGTTCGCCGAGAACGATCTGTACATACTCCCCATCATCGTGCTGCTGATCTCCGGCTTCCTGTCGATGATATACGCGGTCCTCTCGGCGCGTCCCATAGCCCAGCGCTGCTGTGACGCCATCAAGAAACCGGAGGATTTTCTCAACGGCAAGGCCAACGTAATGTACTTCATGGACAACGCCGACCTCAGCAACGACGAGTATGTGGAGGTGATGAAGGAGGTAATGGAGGACAAGAACCTGGTGTACGAGGAGATGGTCAGTTACATCCACACCATGAGCGTCATAATCCGGCGCAAATTCTTTCTGCTGCGCACCTCCTACTCCATATTCATCTTCGGCCTGGGGCTCTGCATCGCCACCTTCATCGTGGTCGCCGGGGTCATCATGCTGAAGCCGGATGAGGCCAGCGCCGCCGGTGAAGCCGGGCAACCGGCCAGGGCGGGGCGGTTTCCCCTCGCCAGCGGCATTTACGAGCCCTCCGGCGTACACCAGCTGGGGGATGGCAGGTTGCTGGTGGTGGAGGATGAAGCCGGCCAGCCGTTTACCATCCTCTCGTTCGGTCCGTCGGGCGAAATCGGAACCGTTCAGCTCGCACCGGCCAGAATGTTCCGCGGCGACGGACCCCACAGGCAGTTCCGCAAGCTGGACGATCTGGAGGGGGTGGATGTGGACAGCAGGGGTTATGTCTATGCCGTCACCTCGCACTCCCGGACGGAGAGCGGCGCCTACGGCAGCAACCGGGGCAAGCTGGTCCGGTTCAGGATCTCCGGAGAGCGCATCGTGGAGCCCGTGGTGAAAACCGGGCTGAAGGAGCTGCTCCTGGAGCGGTTCCCGGAGCTGCGCCGGGGCGGGGCGCTGAACATCGAGGCCCTGGCGCTGAACGCCGCCCAGGATACCCTGCTGCTGGGCCTGCGCGCCCCGCTGGATGGAGAGGGCCGGGCGCTGCTAGCGCAGCTGGATGATCCCGATGCGCTGTTTGGCGGGGGCGGCGGGTTCTCCCTCGCTCCCGAGCTGATCCGGCTGGATCTGGAGGGTGACGCAATTCGCGGCATGAGCTACGACCCGCGCCTGCGCGGCTATCTCATCGTGGCAGGCAGCCCGACGAAGGGGAGCGGCAGGGAGAACCGGCTCTGGTTCTGGAGTGGAGAGACAGGCAGCGCCCCCAGGCCGGTGGTCATCGAGGGGCTGAAAGGGGTGGGGAATGCCGAGGGTATTACCCCGGTCCGGATGAACGGGGTAAACCGCATCCTTCTGGTGTACGACGACGGCAACAGAAAGGCCAGCAGGAACGCCAGCTTCCTGCTACTGGACTATGCCCAGCTGCAGATCGCTCATTGAACCCGAACATCTCTCTCCAACTCCTCCACCAGCTCCGGCAGCAACCTCCTGCTGGTTTCGATGAACCGCTCTAGAACAGCCATGTAGCTGTCGAACCAGCCCAGCATGTGAGCCTTCCTCTCAGGGTCGAGCAGTGACTGCTCCAGCACCCTGCGCATCCTGTCGCGCCGCTTCACCATGTGAAAGATCTGTACCACCGCCCTCTCGTCACCCTCGTGATAGGCGATCCAGGGGCCGAAGTAACTCCGCAGATTCTCCTCCAGCGAGGCCCCGTTAGGCCGGTAGTCGGGAACGATGATCCCCGACAGATCGAAGTCGTAGGGACCGGTGAATATCCAGCCATCCTTGCGGTAGAGCATATTGACATTGCGCCCGTCGCGGCCGTAGTCCCTGAAATAGACGAACCGGTTGAACAGCTCCAGCTGAAACCAGGAGGTTGCGTCGATACCCCGCTCCACCACCCCCGGCCAGGGGCGTTTGGACAGCCCGCAACGTTTGGCGAGCCGGGATCGCGGCTCGCGGAAGAAGGCCTTTCGCGTCAGCATGACACCACCGTCGGGGCCCCGGTAGGTGATCTCCGCGAGCCTGGTCTTGAGGGTCACCGATCCCATCTGATCCAGCACCTGGTAGATGTAGTACTCCTGCAGCAGCCGCGCCTCCTGCTCTTCCCGGGTATCTCCGCCCACCCGCTTCCAGCTGCTCTTGCCGCAGTGGGTCACCAGCTTTATGTCATCGCCGAGCTTGCGGAACAGATTTCCCTTCTGGGCCACCCCCTTGCCCGGCGGATTCCCCTTACGCAGCCGCTTCAGCTCCTGATACATGCGCAGCGGACGATCCCCTCCCGGCGGAACGCGCTCCTCCAGCTGCTGCCTCAGCTTCGGGCCTTGGAAGATGATGCGCAGCGGCACCCATTCGCAGAAGTCCCTTCGGGACTGCCCCCGGTCCTTTATGAATACCGGCAGGTGTACCCTGCCGCCCTCCCCACCGCGATAGGAGAGTATGCCGAAGTCGCCCCCGGTTTCGCTGTAGGTATCCCTGTTTATATGCTCGAAATCGGAGATGATCTCCAGCTTGAGAACATCGTTGGGGCCGGCCTGAAACAGGGGGGAGCCGGATTCGCCACACTGGAGAGGACGGTAACTCTCCAGGACCCCCGCCAGCGCAGTGGCGGCACAAAGCAGGCCTGCGACGAGTGCAGCGGTAGCGCGCAAAACCCTTCCTCCAGACATGGCGGACTTGAATCAGGGAGGCGGGGCGGCAGCGGATGGCCCTCCCCTTACCTCCAGATCCTGGGCGCGGTTGATGGTGGAACCCTCGATGGGACCCAGCCCCAGCAGATCCAGCACCAAATTTGCCACATCCCCTTCACGGATCGGCTGTGGAGAGGCCGAATTCGGGGGGCGACCGGTTCCCGGATCAAGGCGGCTGTGCCGGTTGAGGGCATAGAGATCGGCGGCTGGCGGGACAATCCCGGGCCCCCAAACATAGAAAGGGATAGTATAGTTCTTCCTGCTGTCCAGAATGGTGTGATTGGAGCCGTAGGTGCCGCCGTGATCCGCGGTCACCACCAGCACCGTGCGCCCGGCCAGCCTGGAGTCCGTACCGATCAGGCGCAGCAGCTTGCCCAGCATCCCGTCCACCCTCCGAACTGCCTTCATATACTCGCTGCCCGGCGTCACGTCCCAGTAGTACCGGTGCCCGGCCGAGTCCGGATCACGCAGGTGCAACAGGCTGTAGTTGAACGGCGCGGCACGCATGGCGGCAAGGTACTCCTCCAGCAGCTGCCTGGTATCCTCCATACACACATAACGATCGATCTTGTTGCGCCCGTTGTCCACCCCAACCCGATCCGGGGCGCCGTGGCTGCCGTCATAACTCTGGCGGAAGATGCGGAACTTCTCCTTGCCGGTGAACAGCGCGGTGGAGAGGCCATGATCGTGAACCACGTCAAAGACGCTCGCCAGATAGGCGCCCTTGTGGGAGTGCAAGGTACGGTGCGCTGGCGGCTCGCGGTTGTCGCCGTAGTTGTGCCCTGCGGCCCCCGCCACCGCCCGCCCGGTCAGCTGACTGATATGATTCGGCAGGGTACCGAGGTAGTTGGCATCGGTACGGGCATTGTCGGTAAACGCTCCCTCCGCCCTCAAGCGGTAGAAATTGGGGGCTCCGGCATGACCCAGGATGGTAATGGCATCCGGGCGCAGGCCATCGACGCTCACATGGACAACGAACTCCACCTGCCCGCCTGCGGCGCAAAGCGGCAGTAACAGCAGCGCCACCAGGGCAACCAACGCCCCGTGACCGATGCGCTTCCGGATTCCACCGTTCGCGGCGGCAGCCGCCACCACGGGGAGCTGTTTCATGCCGGACATCTTGTTCCCTCGAGGAAAGACAGAATGTCGGCACTATATCACCTGGCAGGCTCGGGGCTCCTTGCGCTCGATCAAGGCGCCCGCCGCGCTTTCCTATCAGGAGGTAGGGAGGGTAACTCCGGTCTGGCCCTGGTACTTGCCGCCCCGATCCCTGTATGAAACGTCACACACCTCGTCAGACTCAAAGAACAGCACCTGGGCCACCCCTTCGTTGGCATAGATCCTGGCCGGCAGGGGAGTGGTGTTGGAAAACTCCAAAGTAATATGACCCTCCCACTCCGGCTCCAGGGGTGTGACGTTGACGATGATACCGCAGCGGGCATAGGTGGATTTGCCGAGGCAGATGGTCAGCACATTGCGCGGAATGCGAAAATACTCCACGGTCCGCGCCAGGGCGAAGGAGTTGGGAGGGATTATGCAGACATCTCCCTTGAAATCCACGAAACTGTCGGCATCGAACGCCTTGGGATCCACGATGGCGGAGTTGATGTTGGTAAAGATCTTGAACTCGTCTGCGCAGCGGATATCGTAACCGTAACTGGAGGTGCCATAGGAGATCACCCGCCCCCGGTCGGTATCCCGCACCTGACCGGGGACGAACGGATCGATCATGTTGTGTTGCTGCGCCATGCGGCGGATCCAACGGTCGGACTTGATGCTCATGGGTCTGTTTCCGTTTTTTACTGCTTTTCCACCACGATATGGGGAAACTTGTGGCTGAAGTCCCTGGGTCGCAGGGATAGCTGCGCGCTGGCCCGGCGTGCGATGTCGCGGTAGATGCCGCTCAGGCGACTCTCCGGATCGGCGGCTACCGTTGGGGTGCCGCCGTCGGTATGCTCGCGGATGGAGAGATCCAGCGGCAGGGATCCCAGCAGCGCGACACCGTGCTGCCGCGCCATGCTCGCGCCACCCCCGGCACCAAATATGTGTTCTTCGTGGCCACATGCCGAACAGACGTGGGTGCTCATGTTCTCCACCACCCCCAGTACGGGCACTCCCACCTTCTCGAACATCTTCAGCCCCTTGCGCGCGTCCAGCAGGGCGATCTCCTGGGGCGTGGTTACGATGATGGCGCCGCTCACCGGTACCTTCTGGGCCAGGGTGAGCTGGATGTCGCCGGTGCCGGGGGGGAGATCCACGATCAGATAGTCCAGCCCCTGCCAGCGGGTTTCGTTGATGAGCTGCTGCAGCGCGCTGTTCACCATCGGGCCACGCCAGATCATGGGGGTGTCCTCCTCTATCAGGTAGCCGATGGAGATGGTCTGCAAGCCGTGGGCCACCACCGGTTCCATCGTTTTGCCATCCTTCGACTCCGGCTTGTGGGCAACGCCAAGCATGCGCGGCAGGCTGGGGCCGTAGATGTCGGCATCCATGAGCCCCACCGCCGCCCCCTCGGCCTGCAGGGCGAGCGCCAGGTTGACCGCGGTGGTGGACTTCCCCACTCCGCCCTTGCCGGAGGCGACGACAATCACGTTCTTCACCTCCTCGAGCGGCTTCACGCCTTTCTGCACCGCGTGACGGATGATACGGGTGCCGGTGGTGATGGTGACCTCGTCCACCCCCTCGATGGCCGTGATATGCCGGCGCAGTTCCCCGGCCAACCGCTCCTCGTAACCGGCGGCAGGAAACCCGAGCACCACCTCCACGTGTACCTTGCCGTCGTCTGTACGGATATCCTTGATACATTTGGCAGACAGCAGATCCCGTTCGAGCCAGGGGTCGATATATTCGCGGATGGCTGATTCCACTTGTGCACGGGACAGGTTGCTCATTAAACTGCTCCACGATTGGTCTGTCGGACCGCCTATTATGAGGTAAAACTCGTTTTATGGATATTCTGTTAGCCAATCCGCGCGGTTTCTGTGCCGGCGTCGACCGGGCAATCGAGATTGTGGAGCGCGCCCTGGAGCGCTTCGGAGCCCCCATCTACGTGCGGCACGAGGTGGTTCACAACCGCTTCGTAGTCGAGGGGCTGCGCGCCAAGGGGGCCAGGTTTGTCAATGAGCTGGACGAAGTACCGGACGGGGCCATCGTCATCTTCAGCGCCCACGGGGTTTCCAGGGCGGTGCAGCACGAGGCCAGGCGGCGCGGGCTGCGGGTGTTCGACGCCACCTGTCCCCTGGTGACCCGGATACACATGGAGGTGGAGCGCTATGCCGCGGAGGGCCGTGAATGCATCCTGATTGGCCACGCCGGCCACCCCGAGGTAGAGGGCACCATGGGCCAGTATGAAAGCGAGCAAGGGGGGATCTATCTGGTGGAGGTGCCGGAGGATGTTGCCCGCCTGCAGGTAAAGGATCCGGACAATCTGGCCCTGGTGACCCAGACCACCCTCTCCCTGGACGATACGAGAGAGGTGATCGCGGCTCTGCGCGCGCGCTTCCCCAACATCCTGCAGCCCAAGAAGGATGACATCTGCTACGCCACCCAGAACCGTCAGGATGCGGTCAAGGATCTGGCGCAGCGTTGCGAACTGGTGCTGGTGGTGGGCTCCCCCAACAGCTCCAACTCCAACCGGTTGCGCGAGGTGGCGGAGCGCAACGGCGCGGCCTCCTTCCTGATCGACAATGCCGGAGAGATTCGGCGCGAGTGGCTGGAGGGAAAGAGCCGTATCGGCCTCACGGCGGGGGCCTCGGCTCCGGAGGTGCTGGTGCAGGAGGTGGTCGATCGTCTGAAGGGCTGGGGGGCGCAAGCGGTGGAAAATTTCGTCACCCGCCCGGAGAGGGTGGTATTCAAGCTGCCGGAGGGGCTGCGGGACGCCTCGTCAAACCGGGTCAAAAGGTAAAATCGGGCCGGTAGTGCGATGGCAGTCCGGGAAGCTCCTCGCACTGCAGTGACTCCACGCGCGCCAGTGGTGGCCCCTTGCGAAGCCAGCGCCGCAGCTCCTCCAGAGCCCTGGCCTCTCCGCAGGCGATCACCTCGACACCACCGTCGGGCAGGTTGCTGACACCGCCGCTCAATCCCAGCTTGCCCGCCACATCCCTGGTGCTGGCCCGGAAGAAAACCCCCTGCACCCGCCCGTGGACAACGCAGCGCATGCAACCGGTCTGCATCGTTTACTTCTCGTAGTTGCGGATGAACTTCTCTATCGCCTTGCCGGTAATCATGCCCGCCTGCTGGGCCACCACCTCTCCCTCCGGGGAAACCAGGTAGGTGGTTGGCAGCCCCGGAATCGGTCCAAGCACATCAGGAGAACCGGGATCGATTCTCAGGATCGGGTAGTTGATGGCGTACCTGTCGACAAACTTCCGCAGCTGTTCGACCCCGATCTGTTCGTAAGCCACCCCCAGCACCACCGCCCCGCGCTCCCTGTTGCGCTCATGAAACTCCACCAGATCGGGAATCTCGGCGCGGCAGGGAGGACACCAGGTGGCCCAGTAGTTCACCACCACCCACTTGCCCCGGTAGTCCGACAGCCGGTAGGTCTTGCCGTCGATACCCTGCAAGCTGAAGTCGCTGTTGGCCCCTGCGGAAAGGGAAACCAGCAGCATGGCCATTAATGTCAGCGGGGCCAATAGTGTGAATCTAGTCATCAGTGTTTGCCATCGGCTACATGCGAGAGATAGAGGGCCAGGCCGATCAGCGCGATTCCACCGGAGAGCATCAGCAGATCCAGCGCGCTGGTGAATTTCATGCCGATGGCGTACTCGAAGAAACGCACGATCAGGATCATCAGGATAACTTTGGCCAGCCGGTTCTTCAGATCGTCCAGACTGCGGATCAACAGCACATTGGAGGAGGTTTCGGAGTTCTCCGCCAAGTCGATTTTGCTGATGAACAGCTCATAGAGCCCCAGGGAGAAGATCAGCAGCACCGTTGCCAGCAGATAGCCATCCACGATCTCCACCACATGGGTAATGATCGATGCGCGCAAGGTAGCCCGCTCCGCTGCCTCCATGCCCGGCATGCCGTATTCCAGCGCGTGATAGACGGTGAATATGGCATCCATCGTGGCGACGAAAAACACCGCAAAGGCGATGAGCAGGCTGGAAACCACCGCTATCAGTACCACGAAACGGCTGTTCCAGAGCAGGTTCTCGAAAGTGGTTTCCAGTCTCTTCATATTCCCGCCTTGCAACCGGTCACCCGGTTCGATGCTACGGCTCGTCTCCGTCGTGCTGTTTCGCCCAGGAAACATGGCGAGCCTTCAGGGCCATCTCCTTGGCCGCCAGCGCAACTTGCCTGGCCCTGCGGTACTCCTTCTTCTCCAGCAGCCGGGTGGCCTCCTCCAGCAGGCGCTCCGCCTCTCCAAGACTTATGGGCGCATAATGTCTGGCATCGGCCTCCCGGGCGGCCTGCACCGCCTGGCGGGCGTCGCTCATCTCCTGTACCGGGGGCGCGCTGGCACACCCTGCACCGAGCAGCAACAGCATGATTATGAGAGTTTTTCTACCAAATCCGGCCGTCACTCCTGGCATTCCCACTCTCCACCCGTTGTTTCGCATAACCATCGAAAAAGCAACGAAAAAGTTCTCTCCTCCGTGCGCAGCACGCTAACACCGCCCCTGCATACTGTCAAGGCGAAACGAGCTTCCCCAAATCGGGGGACAGATAGCAGCAACCCGTCTTTAGATATACCCAATTCCTTTTTGCCGGGCATCTCCTGACAGGGACGGCTGGCCATGCCGGCGCCGAAACGCGACGCCCTTACGAATTGGCGAACAGGTGCGAAACTGTGGAACCGGGGGACTCTCTGCGCTAATGTTAAAGAAGATAAGCAGCCCGGAGAAAATATCATGGCCGATGTACTGGTGCTTTACTACAGCCGCTACGGCGCCACCGCCGACATGGCCCGGCAGGTAGCGCGGGGTGTGGAGGAGGTGGCCGGGATGCAGGCCCGGTTGCGCACCGTGCCGGCGGTGTCCACGGTGTGCGAGGCGGTGGAGGAGGAGATCCCCGAGTCCGGACCACCCTACGTGCAGCCGCAGGATCTGCAGGAGTGTGCCGGGCTGGCCCTGGGCAGCCCCACCCGTTTCGGCAACATGGCGGCGGCATTGAAGTACTTTCTGGACGGAACCTCGCCCCTGTGGCTCTCGGGCGCGCTGGCGGGCAAGCCGGGAGCCGTCTTCACCTCCGCCTCCAGCATGCACGGAGGTCAGGAGAGCACGTTGCTGTCGATGATGCTGCCGCTGCTCCACCACGGCATGCTGATCGTCGGCCTGCCCTACAGCGAAACCGATCTGCTCAACACCCGCAGTGGCGGAACTCCTTACGGCGCCAGCCATCTAGCGGGAACCGACAGCGATCTGCCCCTGAGCGAAGAGGAGCGGCGCCTGTGCCGGGCGCTGGGCAGGCGGTTGGCGGAGAGCGCCAAGGCGCTGATGGAAGGGAGGGGGTGAGAGCCTCAAGCAACCCCTCATTTCAGACAACGGAAAAAGTGTTTTTGAATGAAGGTTGCTCGAGCAGTAGCTCGGCAAAACGCTCGATGAGTGGCCGTAACCGCTCTTCCGGCATGTTCGGAATCAACTCATTAGAGCATACAGCCCTGCCGAAACAGGGAATGGGTCCGCCGCTTGACGGTATTGGCCTTCAGATGCCGGTCATAGCCCAGACTC
>DRMK01000333.1 GCA_011322575.1 Gammaproteobacteria bacterium | reverse complement strand
GGTAAGGGAACTGCAGGATAAAGCAGGACAATAACTACTCTGGGTTTTCCCAAATCCATCGGGATCGGGAATCAATGCCAATGGGGCGAATCCCGGTGCTGCGCCGTATCGGAACATCCTGTTTGGCGTAAATGAACAATTTTTTACACTGGAACGACGCACAGGTGTCAGGGGGTGGTCCGGATGTTTCACCCGGGAACGCGATAATCGCGCCGGAACGGGTGTCCGGTGTGGATTTGTGATTGGGTCAATAGTCAAGCTGCCGACGATCGGGCAAATATCGTGGCTGGACGGCGAGGTCAGGGCGAGGGCGCATTCGGCGGCGTATGGCGACACTTTGCATTTTGGTTGTAACTTCAGGTAGTCCCCTTGAATACAGTGACTTGCGGCGGAATCCTAGTGACCAGGTGAGACATTTAGGCTAGCGCTATTTGGATATTTTCCCCAAGCGAACCGACGACAGGCCCGTGGATCGGGCCGTTCATGCTCGCGTCGGTAAAGACATTCCGGCTATAAAGCAGTATAGTATGGACGACGCAACCGCCTGATAACCATATGATTTGTAAGTTTATATGGTAACTGCAAGGTGTCGAGAAAACCGGTTTCCCGATTCAAGGATGATCGGTTTTCGGCCGCTATAGTGGAGGTGACCACTGTTTCCGTTCGAGGGACGGAGGTCGTGTTTCACCTGATAAGACGAATTATAAGAAGGAAGCAGTAGCTTTATGCAGAGTAACAGTTATCGATTTGCCGGTATGGTTCTGTTTGCCACGATTATTTTCCTGGCAGGTGGATTACCGGCGAGTGCCGGGGATGCGCGTATTCAGGCGGAGCTCAAGAGCCCGGACCCGGCCTTCAACCCGCTTCGCAAGGCGTTGGGGAAGAAGGCCTATGAGCAGGCGATGAAAAGCGGGAAATATCGCTATGTCGGCAATACCAAGTGTCGCTTGTGCCACAGGGAGTTCTTCGTAGGCAGGAAGAAGGATCCCCACATATATGCGTTTGAGCGCCTTTTGGCTACGAAGCACAACAAAAACAGCCGGTGTCTGGGTTGTCACACCACGGGCTTTGGAGTGGAGAGCGGATTCGTCAGTTTCGAGCAAACCCCAAAGCTGGTGGGCGTCCAGTGTGAGGGGTGTCACGGTCCCGGCAGCGAGCATGTTCGCCTGCATGCGGATGAGGGCGGCGGGTTTGGAATTCCGGTATTGAACGGTGGTGGTGCGAAGAAAGGTGGCAAGAAGGAGATCAAGGGAGGGTTCCTGGCCGGAGCCGATCGCCCGAAGATGATCAAGCGGATGTGCCTCTCTTGTCACACCAAGCGTTGGGGCAGATCCTTTCAGCGCACCCGACGCGGTTTCCAGGAGGCGTATGATTCATACAAGACACCACTGCCCGGTGACAAGAAATGACCTGATGTCCTTTGCAGTAAAACCGGTTTTTCTTGGGGCAGGCACAACGTAAAGGGCTGAAGATGCGTATTTTCAGTATCTTGGGCGCGCGGGACGAATCCAGGCCGATAGGGTTCCTGCGGCGTTACAATATCCTGCCGTTTACCGCCATGATCCTGATTCTTGCAGGTCTCTCCGCGCACAACTATTTCAGTCAGAAGAGGGTGCTGCTACGGCAGCTGCAGACCGACAATACCAACCTGGTCCACTCGTTCAGTGCGGCGCTCAGCCGTTTCGAGGAGATCCGCGAGGCGGTCAACTTGCAGGTCCTGGTCCGGAACATCTCTCTGGGTCTGGATATCTTCGAGTTCCGCTACCTGGATCGGGATGGCGTTATCGTCAACTCCATGTTCGAAGAGGAGATCGGTCGCCGCTTCGACCGCCCAGGCTTCCGGGACATGCTGGAAAAACCAGACAAGCTGGGTGGATTCTACACCGACAATCGGGATATGACGCCCGTGCTGGCCATAACCTACCCGGTCTATTCCGAAGATGAGCTGGTGGGGATCATCGATCTGGCGGTGGACATATCGGATCTCAACTATATGGATGAGGAGCTGCGCAAGACCGCCCTGCGCCACATGCAGCGCGACGTGAGGAATCTGCTGAAGTCCATATCCAGCTCGGTCACCACCAGCCTGGATGTATATACCACGCTCGACTACCATCGTTTCCTGCGCAGCTTTACTGACAGCAGCAGCAGTATCCAGCGTATTTCAATCGTCAATCAGGAGGGGGTCGTGGAGCTGAGCAGCGATCCCCTGCGTGCGGGAAACAGGGTGCAGATCGGGGATGCTCCCGCCGGTTTCAAGGGGGAGTTCGCCTATGAGAACGGCCAGCCTGTCTACCGTATCACCTTTCCCCTGCCGGGCATGGAGCATGGCGGCCATCAGCATGTTCTCCTGATGCGGGTGGACGCGCGCGAATATGCGGAGAACAATTCGGCGCTGTTGATGACCGCCTTGGCCACCACCCTCGCCGGGATCCTGTTCGCGGTGTTGATCGCCTACTCCATCTACAGGGTGAATCTGGAGAGCATGACCCAGGAGCGGGACCGCCTGGAGCGCGAGGTGGAGGCGCGCACCGAGGAGATCAAGCGGCTCAGCAATACCGATCCTCTCACCGGCCTCTCCAGCCGGCGCTATTTGGAGGAGCAGATGGCGGTGGAGTTCAAGCGGGCGGTGCGCTACAACCACAGCCTCTCCCTGTTGATGGTCGATCTGGACCATTTCAAGAAGATCAACGATACCCTGGGACACCTGGCAGGGGACCGGGTGCTGTCCGAGGTGGGGCGGCGCCTGGCCAAGGCGGTGCGCGAGACCGATTTCATCGGCCGTTATGGTGGGGAGGAGTTCGTGGTGATCCTGCCGGAAACCACGGCCAGCGACGCCACCCAGCTCGCCGAGAAGATGCGCGAGCTGATCGCGGAGCGGCCGGTGTTTTTCGAAGGAAGGCCCATCGATGTTACCGCCAGCATCGGGGTGGCCGAGCTGACCAGCAGCATGACCAACTACGAGGAGGTGTTCAAGGGGGCGGACCGGGCCCTGTACATCTCCAAGGAGGGGGGACGCAACAGGATCACCTGCTTCAACCCGGCACGGGCCAAGCGCCCAGCCTGACCATGACATGGATGACAGGTTATCGCAGTTTTATGGAGCCGTACTCAAGCAGACAATGTTAACCATTTGTTATATCTGATGTTGCAAGGTTATCCACAAAATCTGTGGATAACTTTGTGCATGAAATGGTAGCAATCCCCTGAAGTGCAAGTGCCACGGGATCATCTGTTAAACTGGTCAAAAATTATCCACCAGATATTGCTTTAGTATAATCAAGTGGTTAGCGTGTTTTGGAAAGCAGGACTGCCCATCCCTGTATTCAGCCAGTAGCTCTATAGTCATATTCTTTTACACTGTGCAAAATCCTGCTATCCGCCGCGCCGGGGAACCCTGTTGGCGAGGGTTCTGAACTGCAGGCTGTAGAACATCTCCAGGTAGCGCCGCGTCTCCTTGCGCTCCAGATCGGTGACATATTTCCAGAAGCCGTAGATGCGTGACAGGGTCATGAGACGCCGCGCGTAGTGCTGCCAGGTGTAGCACTGCTCCACGCGGGCGATGGCGTTGCGCGAGATCTCCTCCCAGTAGCCGGGTTCGCTCTGGCAACGGAGCAGAAATTCGGTGATGCGCTGCGCCACCTGTGCGCCGTGGTTGGGGTCGATGTGGAACCCGGAACGGCCATCCTCGATGATCTCCAGGGGGCCGCCGTACTGGGTGGCGAATACCGGCAGCCCGCAGCTCATGGCCTCGATCACCGTCAGGCCGAACGCTTCGAACAGGGCGGGTTGGATGAAGGCGCCGCGCCGGTCGGCGATGCAGCGGTACAGCTCGCCGCTGAGCTCCTTCTCCAGATGCAGGCCCAGCCAGCGCAGCTGGCCGTCGAGCTGGTATTGATCCATGAGCTGGTGCATGCGGGCGATCTGCTCCTGCTCCTCCCGATCGGTGGAGCGCGCCCCGTCCACATGGCCGGCGATCACCACCAGGTTGGCGGCGTCGCGCAGCTCCTGGTGCTGGCCGAACCACTCCACCAGGCCGGTGATGTTCTTGATGCGATCCAGGCGCGCCATGGTGAACAGCAGGGGCTTCTCCCTCTCCCGCAGCTCACCGCGCGACTCCCCGTCCGGCGCGCCGAACAGCAGCCGCTCCAGCTCGCCGTGCAGATCGGCGCGGCGCCGGGCGGTTTCGCTGGCGGGGAAGTAGACCCGGCTGTCGGCGCCGGGGGAGATGATGTTGAACTTGGGATCGTAGATGTCGATACCGTTCACCACCCGGTAGAGGCCGGGCATGGTGAACGCCTGATAGCTCTCGTACTGCCCCACGCTGTCGGAGCGTCCCGCAATCTCCTGGTAGGTGCTGGTGATGATGAAGTCGGCGCTGTTCATGGCGATCAGATCGGCGGTGAACTGG
>DRMK01000332.1 GCA_011322575.1 Gammaproteobacteria bacterium | reverse complement strand
CGGCCTGGGTTGATGCCCGTAATCAGATGAAGAAACCTGTGGATTGGCGATTTACGACCGAAGACGCTCGTATCAAACTAAAGCGGCTTTATCCCAAATTATAAAGTTGAAAGAGTACTAGTACTCCGTCAAGGTTATAAATTGGGATTCAGCGTCGACGGAGTACTGGCGCGCAAGCCGGAAACGGAGGGGAGGAGATGCCCACCATAGATATCAAGGACATGCTCCAGCACGCTTACCAAAACGGTTATGCCGTGGGTGCGTTCGACCTTGTCAGCCTGGAGTTCCTGGAGGGAATCATGGAGGCGGCGGAACGATGCCGCTCGCCGGTAATACTGTCATTGGCGGAATCTCACTTCGAGCACTACAACTTTGAACTGCTTGCCACGGCAGCCGAAACTGCTGCGCAGCAGAGCACCGTTCCGGTGGCCATCTTTCTCGACCACGGCACCGGACTGGACTCCGCAATACGGGCCATCAACGGCGGCTGTAACGGCGTAATGGTGGATGCCTCACATCACGCGCTGCCAGACAACATCGCCCTGACCCGTCAGGTGGTGGAAATGGCCCACTCCTGCGGCGTCCCTGTCGAGGGGGAGCTCGGATATGTCCCCGGCGTGGAGGGAGAGGATGCCGAGCGCCATCCCGGCAAAATCTGCTACACCACCGTGGAGGAAGCCCGAGAATATCTGCGGCAGACCGGGGTGGATTTTCTTGCGGTATCCATAGGCACCGTCCACGGACGCATGAAGGGCCAGCCGGAGCTGGATATAGAGCGCCTAGAAGAGATCAACCGGGCACTGCGTATTCCCCTGGTGATCCACGGCGGTACCGGACTGAGCGATGCACAGTTCCGCAAATTGGTCAGCAACGGCGTAGCCAAGATAAACTACTACACCGCCCTATCCGACGCGGCTGCGCAGCAGATCCTGGTAAATAGCAGGACGGGAGCCACAAAAGGATATACACAGCTGACCAAGGGAACCATCGACGCAGTGCGAGCCGAAGCTGAACGCTGCATGCGCCTCTGGGGCAGCGCGGGACAGGCCGAAGCTGTACTGCAAAGCTGTCGGCCGTGGCAGATGATAGAGCATCTCATCATCTACAACGTAAGCGGTATCGACGACCAACAAGCCGGGCAAATGGCAGCGGAAGGACGCCGTATCCTGAGCCAAATCCCTGGAGTCAGACACGTACTTACCGGAGAAGCGGTCAAACAGGACGCCAAATACCGCTTCTGCTGGCTGATTCGATTCGTGCACGAAAGGGTGATCGAAAGCTACCGCGACCACCCCGAACATCTACGCTTTGCCGACCAAGTGTTCCGGCCGGTGGCTGGTGATCGTATAAGTATTGATTATAAGTTGGTCCACTAGTTTGCGAATGGCGAGAAACTCCTATTATCGGCTCGTGAACGCCCCATGTACCACAAAGACCCGAAACACCAAGAAGCGTAACGCGCCAGGCTCTGCTTTATGTGCCTCCCGGCCCTTTTCGTACCACGGATAAACCCACCGGCTCAATTTATCCCATCACGAAATGTCTGCCAGTGTTCCAGAACAAAAGACTGAAACTCCCTCCTGAAGCGCTCCTCGGAAAACCGCTCTGCATTACCCCTACAGGCTTCTGAAGTTATCTGGTCGCATTCGGACTCAAACAGGTCAACCGCTCTACAAAGGCTGTCTACCGTTTGATTTTCAAAAAAAACGCCAGTGGGGTGTTCCTCATCGATGCCAACCACTGTCTCTCTGGCGCCCCCCTTTCCATAGGCAATTACCGGTGTTCCACAGGCTTGTGCTTCGACTGGGAGGATCCCGAAATCCTCTTCAGCAGCGAAAACCAGTGCCCGCGCCCTTTGCATGTAGTCCCTGAGTGATGCTGAGTCCT
>DRMK01000331.1 GCA_011322575.1 Gammaproteobacteria bacterium | reverse complement strand
CATTCTGCCTGTCAAGGATGATTTGCCATTTTACCCACACGATTCGCGGAGCGGTTACGCTCGGGTCAGCGCAACAGATCGATCAGGATCCGTTCATAGATCCCGGACAGCTGCTCCAGATCCTCCGTGCCGACTCGCTCGTCGATCTGGTGGATGGTGGCGTTCAGCGGCCCCAGCTCCACCACCTGGGCGCCGGTGGGTGCTATGAAGCGGCCGTCGGAGGTGCCGCCGCTGGTGGAGAGCTGCGCCTCCAGTCCGGTGGTTTGCCCGATGGCGCTGCGGGCGGCCTCCACCAGCTCGCCGGCCGGGGTAAGGTAGGGGTGGCCGGAGAGGGACCACTCCAGCTCGTGGTCGATGCCGTGCGCCGCCACCGTCTCCTCCACCCGCCGGCGCAGCTGCTCCTCGGTGACCTCGGTGGAGAAGCGGAAGTTGAACAGGATCTCCAGCTCGCCGGGGGTGACATTGGTGGCGCCGGTGCCGGCGTTGATGTTGGAGATCTGGAAGCTGGTGGGGGGAAAGAAGTCGTTGCCCCGATCCCACTCCATGGAGGTCAGCTCCTCCAGCAGCGGGGCGGCGAGGTGGATGGGGTTGCGCGCCAGGTGCGGGTAGGCGATATGGCCCTGGATCCCGAGGATCCGCAGCCGGCCGTTTAGTGAGCCGCGCCGGCCGTTCTTGATGGTGTCCCCCAGCTGCCGGGCGCAGGTGGGCTCACCGACCAGACACCACCGGATCTTCTCGCCACGCCTCTCCAGCTGCTCCACCACCCTGACGGTGCCATCCACCGCCGGCCCCTCCTCGTCGCTGGTGATCAGGAAGGCGATGGAGCCGTTTGGCTGCCGGCCGCCGGCCAGAAATCTCTCGCAGGCGGTCACCATGGCGGCGATGGAGCCCTTCATGTCGGCAGTGCCCCGGCCGTAGAGGAAACCGTCGCGCAGGGTGGGCTGGAAAGGCGGGCTCTGCCAGCGCTCCTCCGGACCGGGAGGGACCACGTCGGTATGGCCGGCAAAGGCGAACAGGGGTTCCGCGCTGCCGAACCGCGCCCAGAGATTGTCCACCTCGCCGAAGCGCAGCCGCTCGATCCGGAACCCCAAGCCCTCCAGCCGTCCGGCCAGCAGCTGCTGGCAGCCCGCGTCATCCGGGGTGATCGAGCGCCGCCGCACCAGCTCCATGGCCAGCTCCAGGGTGGGGGTCACGGCTGCCGCTCCCGTGGCGTGCGCCTCGGGGAAAGAGGCAGGGGAACAGCCTCCGGCCGGCGGTCCGTATCCCGGTTGTGCATGCCGTTGCGGGTGGGCATCCCGGCGCCTCAGATGTCCCGCAGCAGCTCGTTGATGCCCACCTTGGAGCGGGTCTTCTCGTCCACCTGCTTGACGATCACCGCGCAGTAGAGGCTGTAGCTGCCATCCTTCGAGGGGAGATTGCCGGGCACCACCACCGACCCGGCCGGGATGCGGCCGTAGCTGATCTCCCCGGTCTCGCGATTGTAGATCCGGGTGCTTTGGCCAATGTACACCCCCATGGAGATCACCGATCCCTCCTCCACGATGACCCCTTCCACGATCTCGGAGCGGGCGCCGATGAAGCAGTTGTCCTCGATGATGGTGGGGCTGGCCTGCAGCGGCTCCAGGACGCCGCCGATCCCGACACCGCCGGAGAGATGCACGTTTTTGCCGATCTGGGCGCAGGATCCCACCGTGGCCCAGGTGTCCACCATGGTGCCGCTGTCCACCCAGGCCCCGATGTTGACGTAGGAGGGCATCAGTACCACGCCGGAGGCAATATAGGAGCCCTTGCGTACCATGGCGGGCGGCACCACCCGCGCGCCACCCTCCCGGAAATCGCGCGTGCTGTAGTCGGAGAATTTGGCCTCCACCTTGTCGTAGTAGTTGGTGAAGCCGCCATCCATGAAACGGTTGTCCGTGATGCGGAAGGAGAGCAGCACCGCCTTCTTCAGCCACTGGTGCACCACCCATTCGCCATCCAGCTTTTCGGCGACGCGCAGCCTGCCGCTGTCCAGCAGGTCCACGGCCTGCTCCACCGCCTCCTTCACATGGGTGTCCACGCTGCGCGGGGTGATTTCGGCGCGGTTTTCGTAGGCCTGTTCGATTATGCTCTGGATGTCATTCATGGATCTCTCCGGTTAGATGTCTCGATTTTCGATGAAATTGCGGATGCGTCTGGCCGCCTCCACGCACTCCTCCAGCTGCGCCACCAGGGCCATGCGCACCCGGTTCCGCCCCGGGTTTATTCCGTGGGCCTCGCGTGACAGGTAGCTGCCCGGCAGTACGGTGACATTCTGCCGCGCGTACAGCTCGCGGGCGAAATCGGTGTCGCCGGAACCGGTCCCGGCCCACAGGTAGAAGCCCGCCTCGGGCTGGCTGATCTCCATGACAGGGGAGAGGACCTCGAGCACCGCCGCGAACTTCCGTCGGTACAGGAGCCGGTTCTCCAGCACATGTTGTTCGTCGCTCCAGGCCGCGATGCTGGCCGCCTGGGTGGGCAGGGGCATGGCGCTGCCGTGATAGGTGCGGTAGAGCAGGAACCGCTCCAGCACCCCGGCGTCCCCGGCCACGAAGCCGGAGCGTAGTCCGGGCACGCTGGAGCGTTTCGACAGGCTGTGAAACACCACGCAGCGCTCGAAGCGGTGGTTGCCCAGCGCCGCTGCCGCCTGCAGCAGCCCCGGAGGCGGCTTCCCGTCGTCGAAGTAGATCTCCGAGTAGCACTCGTCCGAGGCGATGATGAAGTCGTGCCGATCCGCGAGCTGGATGAGCCGCTGCAGGGTGTCCAGGTCGGCGACCGCCCCGGTGGGGTTGCCCGGCGAGCAGAGATAGAGCAGCTGGCAGCGCCGCCAGACGCTGTCGGGCACGGCGTCGAAATCCGGCACGAAACCGGTCTCGGCCGTGGCGTTCAGGTACCAGGGCTCGGCCCCGGCCAGCAGCGCCGCCCCTTCATAGATCTGGTAGAAGGGGTTGGGCATTATGACCAGCGGCCGGCTGGAGCGGTCCACCACCGCCTGGGCGAAGGCGAACAGCGCCTCGCGGGTGCCGTTGACCGGCAGAACCTGCCGCTGCGCATCGACCGCATCGGCCGCGAGATCGTAACGCCGCGCAAGCCACTGTGCTATGGTTTCCCGCAACTGCGCAGTTCCTTTGGTTGCCGGGTAGCTGGCAAGGCCATCCAGGTGATCGAGCAATTCCCGGGCGATGAAACCGGGGGGTGCATGGCGCGGCTCGCCGATGGAGAGCGCGATATGGCTGCGGTCGCCGGGTGGTTGGATGCCCTGTTTCAGCCGCGCAAGCCTGGCAAAGGGATAGGGGTGCAGTCTGTCGAGTTCGGGATTCATGGAGCGCAACAGTATAAATGATGGGATCCAAACGGGAAACAAGCGCGCTGCCGGTCCTGGCACTGCTGTTCAGCGCTACCGTCTGGGGAGTGATGTGGTATCCGCTGCGCCTGTTCGAGGCGCATGGCTTGAGCGGCCTGTGGGTCACCCTGATGTTCTTTGCCGCGGCCGGCGTGGTGGGGGTGCTGTTCATGTCGCGCCACCTGCGGGAGATGCGCCGTCAGCCGTGGATAGCGCTGGGCATCGCCCTGGCCAGCGGATGGTGCAACACCAGCTTCAATCTGGCCGTGCTGGAGGGGAACGTCATGCGCATGCTACTGCTGTTCTACCTCTCGCCCCTCTGGGCCACCCTGATCGGGTGGTGGTTTCTGGGGGAGCGGCTTACCCTGCTCTCCGTGCTGCTGCTGGTGGTCTCCGTGCTGGGAGCCCTGTTCATGCTGTGGCAACCGGGTATGATGGTGCCCTGGCCCGCCGGCCGGGCGGATTGGCTGGCGATCAGCTCCGGCATGAGCTTCGCGGTTCTCAACGCGCTGGTGCGTCGGGGGCGGCTGGATATTCCGTCCAAGATGCTGGCCAGCTGGTTCGGCGCGGCGGCGGTGGCCGGGGGGTGGATCGCGGTGGGGGGCGAGGCGTGGCCCGTTGCGGGGATGGCGGTGATCGGCGCGGCGGCCGCCTTTGGGGCGCTGGTGATCGTGGTCGCCACCCTTAGCGTGCAGTACGGGGTCACCCACATGCCGCTGCACCGCTCGGCCGTGATTCTTTTGTTCGAGCTGGTGGCGGGAGCGCTCTCGGCCTGGCTGTTGACCGACGAGGTGATTACTCCGAAAGAGTGGTTCGGCGGTGGCCTGATCGTGGTTGCGGCGCTAATCTCCGCACGCGCGCATCTTGGCCGGGGGTAGTGCCTCGTTTTGGCTCTGGCTGACTGGATCGGCTTTCTGATTGTGCACCACTACCACGTTGTCAGGAGGTGTTGACTGGGTCTCCTGGTTGGAGACGAAACGGCGTGCGGCGGCGCAGAATATGTAGATCCCGAAGATGGAGAGCAGTAACCACACAGCAACAAGGATTTTGAGCATTGGGGGGGTATCCCGGCAATCATGGAAGTATCAT
>DRMK01000330.1 GCA_011322575.1 Gammaproteobacteria bacterium | reverse complement strand
GCCAACTTCGTCACCGAAATCGCCGGCCAGATGGGACGGGGGAGATGATCCGCTGGCAGATGGGGCTCGACGTGGGCTCCACCACCATCAAGGGTGTGGTGAGCGATACCGGCAGCGGGAAGGTGGTGTGGAAGCGCTACCGGCGCCACGACGGCAGGCAGGGCCGGCAGGTGCTCGCCTTTCTCGAGGAGATCCTGCAGCAGCTGGATCTGCGCCATCCGGAGGAGCTGCAGATCACCATCACCGGCTCCGGAGGCAGCGCCCTTTCGGAACCCCTCGGCGCGCACTTCGTCCAGGAGGTAAACGCGGTCTCCCTGGCGGTAGAGAAGCTGCACCCGGAGACCGGCTCGGTGATAGAGCTGGGGGGACAGGATGCCAAGATCATCCTGTTCCGGGACGACCCCGCCACCGGCCAGAAAAAGAAGATCTGCACCATGAACGACAAGTGCGCCGGTGGAACCGGGGCGGTGCTGGACAAGATCGCCGCCAAACTCGGCCTCAGCGGAGAGCGCATGGGCCGCATGCCCTATGGTGGCATCAAGCTGCATCCGGTGGCCGGCAAGTGCGGGGTGTTCGCCGAGACCGACATCAACAGCCTGCAGAAGCTGGGGGTGCCGGCGGAAGAGCTGATGGCCTCTCTGTTCGAGGCCATCGTGCAGCAGAACCTGACGGTGCTGACGCGCGGCAACACCCTGCTCCCCACCGTACTGCTGCTGGGCGGCCCCAACACCTTCATCAGGGGGCTGGCGGAGGCGTGGCGGCACAACCTGGCCCGGCTCTGGGAGGAGCGTAACGTGCCGCTCCCCGCCGGCACCCCGGTGGAGCAGCTGGTACGGGTACCCGAGGATGCCCATTTCTTCGCCGCCATCGGCGCGGTGGAGTATGCGCGCCAGCAGCCGGAAGCGGCGCGGGGGTTCCATGGCCTGGAGCCGCTGCGGGAGTACCTGTCCCGCAGCAGCGCCGGCAGCCTGAAGAGGCGCTCCTCCGGCCGCGGGCTGGTGAACAGTGAGGAGCAGCTGCAGCGGTTCCTGGAGCGCTACCGGCCGGAGCCGTTCCGGCCGGCCAGCTTCGCGCCGGGGGAGAGGGTGGCCGCCTTCCTCGGAATCGACTCCGGCTCCACCTCCACCAAGGCGGTGCTGCTCTCTCCGGAGCGGGAGGTGCTGGCGGCCGCTTACGGGCTCTCCGGGGGAAATCCCGTCGAGGACACCCAGCAGCGCGTGGCCGAGCTGCGCGGCTACGTGGAGGATCAGGGGGCGCAACTGGAGATTCTGGGGGCCGGGACCACCGGCTACGCCAAGGATCTTCTGCGCGAGCTGCTGGGCTGCGACACGGCGGTGGTGGAGACCGTCGCCCACACCCGGAGCGCCCTGCACTTTCATGGCGACGTGGATGTGATCTGCGACGTGGGGGGCCAGGACATAAAGCTGATCTTCCTCAGGGACGGCACGGTGAAAGAGTTCAAGCTCAACACCCAGTGCTCCGCCGGCAACGGCTACTTCCTGCAGAGCAGCTGCAAGGGGTTCGGGATCGAGATCGACCGCTACGCGGAGGAGGCGTTCCGGGCCCGCGCCTACCCGGAGTTCAGCTACGGCTGCGCGGTGTTCCTGCAGGCGGAGATCGTGGACTTCCAGCGCCAGGGGTGGGAGCCCCACGAGATCCTGGCGGGGCTGGCCGCGGTCCTGCCCAAGAACATCTGGCACTATGTGGCCAAACTGCCCAACCTGCCCCGCCTGGGTCGCCATTTCGTGCTGCAGGGGGGCACCCAGCGCAACCTGGCCGCGGTACGGGCCCAGGTGGAGTTTATCGAGGAGCGCTTCCGGGAGAGCGACCTGGAGCCACGCATCTCGGTGCACCGCTTCACCGGTGAATCCGGCGCCATAGGGGCGGCGCTGGAGGCGATCCGCGTCCACCATCCCGAGCGGGCCACCACCTTCATAGGGCTGGATGCCCTGGCCGGCCTCACCTACCGGACCAGACGGGACGAGTCCACCCGCTGCGGCTTCTGCAAGAGCAACTGCCTGCGCACCTTCGTGGACATAGAGCTGACCCGGCGCCCGGCGGGCAACAACCCGCTTTCGGTGGTCCCGGCCAGCCCGGTCAGCAGGCGCTTCATCAACGCCCCCTGCGATCGCGGTCAGGCGGAGGAGCTGGATACGGTGCGGCGCATCAACTCGCAGCGCAACCGCCTCAAGCGAGCCAACCCCGACCTCTCCCGGTACGCCGCCCAGCAGGCCTGGCGTGATTTCAAGCCGGACCAGGTGACCGGTGGCGGCATCATGCGCTTCACGCACCGCAGGGAGCGCGGCCGGCTGCGTATCGGCATGCCGCGGGTACTGAATCTCTACTCGCTGGCCCCCTTCTTCAGCAGCTACCTGACCAGCCTCGGGGTACCGTTCCGGAACCTGGTGTTCAGCGACTACACCTCCGAGGAGCTATACCGGGAGGGCTCCAGGAGAGGGGCCATAGATCCCTGTTTCCCCAGCAAGGTGGCCCTTGCCCACCTGCACAATCTGATGCAGAAACACCATCAGCGCGGTGCGCTGGACTGGATCCTGTTCCCCAAGATCGCCAGCCTCCCCACCCCCCTGAGCCACACCCTGGACTCCGCCGCCTGCCCCACCGCCACCGCCACCCCGGAGTCGGTGCGGGCCGCCTTGTGCAAGGAGGGGGATCTGTTCCGGGAGCTGGGGATCCGCTATGTGAGCCCCTTTCTCAGCTTCGCCGAGCCGGAGCTGCTGGCGCGCCAGATGTGGCACACCTTCGGCCCGCTGCTGGGACTGGGACGGGCGGAGAACCGGCGCGCCTGCGCGGCCGGATGGGAGGCCCTGGAGGAGTTCGGCCGCCGGCTGCGCGCCAAGGGACGGGAGATCCTGGAGCGCCTGGAGGCGGAGCAGCGGCTCGGCATAGTGCTGCTGGGGCGCCCCTATCACAACGATCCCGGTATCAACCACCGGATCCTGGAGGAGCTGCAGCGGCTGGGCTATCCCGTGCTGACCATCGACAGCCTTCCCCTGGAGGACGCCGCGCTGGAGCCCCTGTTTGCCGCGGAGATCCGGGCCGGGGAGATCCGCAACGGGCGCGACATTGGCGACGTCTGGAAAAATTCGTACAGCGAAAACAGCAACCGCAAGATCTGGGCGGCCAAGTACGTGGCCCGCCATCCGCTGCTGGTGGGCATGGAGTTCTCCAGCTTCAAGTGCGGCCACGATGCGCCCATCTACAACCTCATCGAGCAGATTGTGGAGCAAGGCGGTACGCCGTTCTTTGCATTCCGGGATCTGGACGAAAACCGCTCGGCCGGCTCCATAAAGATCCGTATCGAGACCATCGACTACTTTCTGCGCCGCTACCGGGAGCGCCTGCCGGGGGCAACGGTGGCAGAAGAGCCGCGCCGCACCGCTGGCTAGTAGTCCTTCAAGGTGTTACCAAGCCGGGTATTCACCAAATCGTGTGGGTAAAATGGCAAATCATCCTTGACAGGCAGAATGCACGCCACATACTCGGTAGCCAGAAGGGGATTGGGGCTGTCTGGGCCGGGGAGTGGTGGATATCCACCACCTGCGCCAATTGCAACTGGTTCGGCTATCCCAAAATGTCCCCAATCCCCTTCTGCCGACCATCTTCCGGCGTGCATTCCGCCTGTCAAGGACGGAGCCGCTTCGCGGTGATTTACCATTTTACCCACACGACCCGGGGGCAATACCAGCGGCCTCAGGGATCCGGGGCTTCCCTCCTGACGGGATACCAGCCCCCATCATACTCCACCATGTCCTCCTCCCCGGTGCGCCCCTTCAGGAACAGGCGGTCATAATCCTCCTGGGTGATGGGGCGCTCCCGCCCCGCGCCGTCCCGGTAGCACCACACCCCCTCGATACACATACGGAACAGGGTGTTCACTATGTCATCGAAGCGGATGCCGTACTCGCGCGCCAAGCGCTGAAAATCGGCGACGCGCATCTCCATGCCGCGCTCGTCGTACTCCTCCGTCAACAGGGCCTCCAGTGCCACATCCCATTTTGGGGTCAGGGTATCGTGTTCCGTCGTCTCTGTTACCACAACTAGCACCTCCCGCTCTCTGTGGCCGGTCAGGGATCTCCATCCGACCGCCCGCATGGAAACATGCCGATGGTTGTTATACCATGGCAGCCGTAAATGTGATGTCCGGCCAATATTATCCCAGTTCCTGCGCCAACCGATAGCCCGAACCACCATCCTTCTCCAAAATGCTCCGCAAGCTGCTGTTGCTCATACCGCTGTTCGCCGTCCTTCAGGCAATGGCCGACCAACCTTCCCGGCTGGACACCGTGATCTCCACCATGGACGAGGAGGAGCGCGCCGCGCAGTTGATCATGGTCTATTTCTCCAGCCCCGGGTTCGTCGCCGAACAAGGTTTCGGTGCGGTGCTGCTGATGCAGAACATGATCAAAGATCTGGATAGCCTGTCGGCGCGGCTGCATACCCTCCAACAACGCTCCAGGATTGGGGTGCTG
>DRMK01000329.1 GCA_011322575.1 Gammaproteobacteria bacterium | reverse complement strand
CGGTGCCTTCTGGTTTCCCCACACCCGGCGCATATCTGAAAGGATCCTTCCCTGAATCTCCAGCAGCCGCTTGATCGCCAGCATCGCCAACAGGTATATTAAAACAAACTGAAATGACCGCAAGCGCTGACGTGGCACCGGTCCTGCGACAAAGCGACGGTGCCGAAGGGGGGAGGGGCGATGAGGGAATCTCTAGCCGTCGCCAGATACCGTTTTCGGATGGTGACGGTCAGTGAAATCGTTTTGCCGGCATACAAGGGCTCGGCTTTTCATGGCGGTTTCGGTCACGCCCTGAGGAGGATGGCTCCATCCTGGTATCGGCTGCTGTTCGAACCGGGACCGCCCCGTGACGGCACGCGGCAAAGACTCCAACCCTCTTCGACCGGCAACGCCTGGCCAAAGCCCTTCGTTCTTCTGCCCCCCCTGGACGAACAGCGCCGCTATCCCAAAGACCATCCCTTTGAATGTGAGCTCACTCTTTTCGGCCCCGCCATCCAGCAGTTCCCGGTCTGCCACGCCGCCCTCGAGTACCTGGGGGGAATCCTCGGGCTGGGGGACAACCGGGGAAAGTTCCGCGTCGAGGGTGTCGATGCCATTCGTGCCGCCCCTCCGGATACCACCGCTACAAGCCGCGCTGCCTCCAGCGCCACTCTGCGCTACGTCACCCGGCTGCGCCTCAAGGCGGGCAACCGGCTCCAGCGCGAGGCGCCTCCTTTTTCCCTGTTCATGGCCCGCCTGCTGGGACGCCTGAACACCCTAGGCGGCTTCTACGGTGACGGCGTGCTAATCGAAAAGGTGCGGTGCTGTGAGCTGCTGCGCCGGGCGGAGCAGGTCACCATCGAGCAGGACGGTGCCCGCTGGGAGGAGTGGAGCCGTTACTCTGGCAGGCAGAAGGAGTGGATGAAGTTCGGCGGCCTGCTGGGCAGCGTCACCTATGCGGGCGACATGACCCCCTTTCTCCCCTGGCTGGAGCTGGGAGAGTGGGTACATGTCGGGGGGAAGAGCAGTTTCGGGCTGGGGAAGTATGAGATTTCTACCGGATAATCCATTGCAGGAAAGGAATATGGAACATGAACAAGATTGAGGCAACTTTCCGGATCGTAACGCCGATGTTCATCAGCGGGGCCGATCAGTCGCGGGCAGAGCTGCGCGCGCCCTCTATAAAAGGGGCGTTGCGGTTTTGGTGGCGGGCATTGAACTGGAGCAGAATCTGTCGGGAGAGCGATGACAGTCAGGAGGCGGCGCTGAAACGGCTGAGAGATGGGGAATCCATCCTGTTTGGGGATGCCGGTGATTCCGGGCAGAGCAAGGTCTTCATACGGCTGAAAAAGAACGTTGCCGGAAATCTGGGCGGGAATGCGCTGCTGGGAAATGATGTCGCCAGAAAATACCTTGGTTACGGACTGTTCCAGATGGGACAGCATCAGGAGCGGACCGCCATAGCCAGGGGCGACTTTTCTATCGAGATGCTCCTGAAGAAGGGAGCGAATGCCGCGCAGCTGGAGCGGTGCCTGGAGGCGTTGGGGCTGCTCGGAGGGTTGGGCTCCCGGTCGAGGAACGGTTTTGGATCCGTCGCCCTTGTCTCCCTG
>DRMK01000328.1 GCA_011322575.1 Gammaproteobacteria bacterium | reverse complement strand
GGAGCCGACAAGGTGGCCATCAACACCGCGGCGGTACGCAACCCGGAGTTCGTCAAGGAGGCGGCCGACCGCTTCGGCTCCCAGTGCATCGTGGTGGCCATCGACGCCAAGCGGGTCGCCGGTGAGGGAGAGCAGCCGCGCTGGGAGATCTTCACCCATGGCGGACGCCATTCCACCGGGATCGATGCCGTGGAGTGGGCGTGCCGCATGGTGGAGTACGGCGCCGGCGAGATCCTGCTCACCAGCATGGACCGGGACGGCACCAGGGAGGGGTTCGATCTGGAGCTCACCAGGGCGGTGAGCGACGCGGTGCCGGTACCGGTCATCGCCTCGGGGGGGGTAGGCACCCTGGAACATCTCACCGAGGGGATCATCCAGGGCCACGCGGATGCGGTGCTGGCGGCCAGCATCTTCCACTTTGCGGAGTACACCATAGAGCAGGCCAAGCGGCAGATGCGCGCGGCGGGCATCGAGGTGCGACTGTGAACGACTCACCCGCATGGCTGGAGCAGGTACGCTGGAATCTGGATGGCCTGGTGCCGGTCATCACCCAGGAGGCCGCAAGCGGCCGGGTGATAATGTTCGCCTGGATGAACCGGGAGGCACTGCGGCTCACCGCCAGCGGGGGGGAGGCGGTATACTGGTCCCGATCGCGCAACAGGTTGTGGCGCAAGGGGGAGCAGTCCGGCCATCTCCAGAAGGTCCGCGAGATCCGTCTGGACTGCGACAACGACGCCATTCTGCTGCGCGTGGAGCAGCAGGGCGGGATCGGCTGTCACACGGGACGGGCCAGCTGTTTCCACCAGCGCCTGGAGAGGCAGCGCTGGCGCAGCCTGGAGCCGGTGCTCAAACCCCCTGCGGAGATCTACCGGACAGATGAGTGATATACTGGAACAGCTTGCCGCAATCCTGGAGGAGCGCAAACAGGCCGACCCCGGCTCCTCCTACGTGGCTGGACTGTATGGCCAAGGGCTGGATGCCATACTCAAGAAGATTGGCGAGGAGGCCACCGAGACGGTACTCGCCGCCAAGGAGGAAAACCTGCCCCAGGTCATTTATGAAACCGCGGATCTGTGGTTTCATTGCATGGTGATGCTGGCGCATCTGGGGCTGGGTCCGGAAGAGGTGCTGGCGGAGCTGGAGCGCCGCTTTGGCCGCTCCGGCATCGAGGAGAAAGCGGCCCGGAAGAGAACATGAGCGACTGTCTGTTCTGCAAAATCGTAGCCGGAGAGGTACCGTCCGACCGGGTGTACGAGGACGATCAGGTGGTTGTGTTCAAGGACATCAACCCCAAGGCGAAGGTGCATCTGTTGGTGATCCCCCGCATCCATCTGGCCAGCCTGGAGGATCTGCAGCCGCAGCACGACCAGCTCATCGCCCACATGATGCGGCTGCTGCCCCGGCTGGCGCGCGAGCAAGGGCTGGAGGGTGGCTTCCGGACCATCGTCAATACCGGCCGGGGGGGCGGACAGGTCATCTTCCACCTGCATCTGCACCTGCTGGGCGGCCCCGATCTGCGCACCTTCTAGGCGGCAGGGGTTGAGGGGAGGGAGTGATGTTACGGGTAGCCGGAACGGATTGGGACCGTCCGGCTCCATCGGCAACTAACGGAGAGTGACTCTATGGGTATCAGCCCTTGGCAACTGTTGATCATCCTGGCCATCGTACTGGTGCTGTTCGGCGCCAAACGGCTGCGCAGTGTTGGCAGCGACGTAGGGGCCGCCATCAAGGGATTCCGCACCGCGATGCGGGAGGATGACGAGCCCGAGAAAACGGAGAGCATCGAACGGAAGGAGAGCGAGGAGGGCCGCGTAATCGAAGGCGAGTCCCGGCGGGAGAAGAGCAACAGCTGATCTGTTGCCCCTCGAAATCCCGCCCCACGGGATCCTCCGGCTTCGGGGCCGCCCCGGGATTCCACGGCACCCTTCCCTCCTGTCATCTGCGTGGTATCCGCCAGCCCGAATGTTTCCACCCCCGGATTGCCGTCCAGGTGCGGATTTGTGATTGAGCCTGTTGGATAACCACAGGCGGGCGGCGGGAGCAGTGCGAAGGCGCGTTCAGCGGCAGCCGGGTGATACCTTGCAGCTTGCTTTCCGGATAATTCGCTTGACTGCGGCGGCTTGCAGTAGAATGTTCGCG
>DRMK01000327.1 GCA_011322575.1 Gammaproteobacteria bacterium | reverse complement strand
GCTGGAGGTGATGGGCGCCTCCGTGCAGCATCTGCTGGAACATATCGCTCAATCGAAGCTGTAAACGGGTGTGCCTGCTATGGATTTTGAGATGTCGAATATGAGCGTTGCGCTGCCGGAGATGTTCGTTCTTGGCATGGCCTGCCTGATCCTGCTCATCGATCTGTTCCTGACCGACAGGAATCGCATCATCACCTACCTGCTGGCCCAGGCAACTCTGGTGGGCGCGGCAATCGCCTCTCTCGGGCACCAGTTTGGCACTCCGGAGATCGCCTACAGCGGCACCTTCATCCGCGACGGAATGGGAGATGTCCTGAAGGTGTTCATCTATCTGTCGGTGTTTATGGTGTTCCTCTACTCCCGCTCCTACCTGCAGGCGCGCAATATGTTCAAGGGGGAGTTCTACGTGCTCGGCCTGTTCGGCGTGCTGGGCATGATGGTGATGGTGTCGGCCCATAGCCTGCTGACCCTCTATCTGGGGCTGGAGCTGCTCTCCCTGTCCATGTATGCGCTGGTGGCGATGAACCGTAACTCTATCTCTGCCTCGGAAGCGGCGATGAAGTATTTTGTTCTCGGTGCGCTGGCTTCCGGAATGCTGCTGTATGGCATGTCGATGCTCTATGGCGTGACCGGCTCCCTGGAGCTGGCGCAGATCAGCAGGGGAGTGACCGAGGCCGGGGCCGATGACATGGTGCTGGTATTCGGGTTGGTGTTTACCGTGGTGGGTATAGCGTTCAAGCTGGGGGCGGTGCCGTTCCATATGTGGGTGCCGGATGTGTACCAGGGCTCTCCCACCGCGGTGACGGTCTATATCGGCAGTGCGCCCAAGATAGCCGCTTTTGCCATGGTGATGCGGTTGCTGGTGGATGGTCTTGAGGGGTTGCAGGAGCACTGGCAGGGGATGTTGATCATCCTGGTAATTCTCTCCCTGGCCCTTGGCAACATCACCGCCATCGCGCAGACCAACATCAAGCGCATGCTGGCCTACTCCACCATCGCCCATGTCGGCTACCTGCTGCTCGGGGTGCTCAGCGGTACCGAAAGCGGTTACGCCTCCTCCATGTTCTACACCATCGTATATGCGCTGATGAGCCTGGGAGGGTTTGGCATGATCATGCTGTTGAGCCGCGCCGGCTTAGAGGCCGACAGGCTGGAGGATTTCAAGGGCCTCAACGAGCGCAGCCCCTGGTTCGCGTTCATGATGCTGATCCTGATGTTCTCCATGGCTGGGGTGCCGGTATTCCTCGGCTTCTGGGCCAAGCTCTCGGTGCTCTCTGCCGTGGTGGAGGCCGGGATGGTGTGGCTAGCGGTGGTGGCAGTGATCTTCTCCATAATCGGAGCGTTCTACTATCTGCGCATAGTAAAACTAATGTATTTCGACAAGCCGGAAGACAGCTCGCCCATCGAGAGCGAGATCGATGTGCGAGTCATGCTGAGCGCCAACAGCCTGGCCATATTGGCCTTGGGGATGTTTCCCGGCGCGCTGATGGGATTGTGCGTCAAGGCGTTAGCGGTGACCTGAGGAGAGTTGGGGCTTCAATCCGTAACCAGTATGCCTGCTTGTGACAGGCAGGCGGTAGCCTTGCAGCTGATTTTATAGCCCGTCGAGGGGGCTGACCACACCTCTTCCCCCGCGGTTCAGCACATGGGTGTAGATCATGGTGGTGGAGACGTCGGCGTGGCCCAGGAGCTCCTGAACCGTGCGTATGTCGTACCCGGCTTCGAGCAGGTGGGTGGCAAAGCTGTGGCGTAGCGCGTGACAGTTAACCCGCTTGGTTATGCCCGCCTTTCTCGCGGCCACCTTGATCCCCTTTTGCAGGCTGTTTTCGTGAACATGATGACGCCGCACCGCGCCACTGCGCGGATCGGTGGAGATTCTGGCGCTGTAGAACACATACTGCCACTTCCACTCCCTGCCGGCGTTGGGGTACTTGCGGGCCAGGGCGTAGGGAAGATACACCTCGCCGAACCCGTTTCTCAAATCATTCTGGTGTATCTGGTAGCCCTCTTCCAGTTGTTCCTGCAGAGGAGCGACCAACGCAGCGGGCATGGGGACCACGCGATCCTTTTTCCCTTTGCCGTTGCGCACTAGGATCTGCCGGTATTCGAAGTCCACATCCTGAACCCGGAGGCGGATGCACTCCATGAGCCGCATCCCGGTTCCATAGAGCAGGGATGCCATCAGCCACTTGGTTCCCTGCATCTGTTGCAACAGTGCGGAAACCTCGCTTTTACTCAAGACCGTGGGTAGCCGTTTGGGGCGTTTGGCTCGAACAAACCCCTCCATCTCCCCCACCTTTCTCTTGAGCACCTGTTCGAAAAAGAACACCAGGGCGTTGAGAGCCTGGTTCTGGGTGCTGGCCGCGACATTACGATCCACCGCCAGATACTGAAGAAAGGATACGATGTGCGATTTGTCCAGAGTACGAGGGTTCTTTCCGCCGGAGTGGAGGATGAACCTCGCCAACCAGGATTCGTAAGCCTGCTCGGTACGGAGCGAATATGCGCGTTGCCTGACCTCCGTTACCAGAGCGGTAAATTCACGGTGGTATCTCTTGCGGACCACATCGAGGGCGTCTTCTCCGGCGTGCTCCCATCGTGGGCCGGCCTGCCGCCCAGTGTTCGTGGAGGGCCCTCTGTCTTGCTCCGGATGCTCGTGAGGTGGAGCTTCCCCGCGCCAGCGATCCCAGTCCAAATCCCTGGACCAGGAAGCGCCTGTCATATCCAACAGAATGCGAATCGACTCCGCCGCCTGCCGGATCTGCCAATCCTTGAGCCTTCGCCTGCACAGCCCGTCAAGAAATTTGGCCACATGCTTCGCGGTGTGCGATTGAAGTCTTTGGTTGGGAAAAGCCTTGATATACCGCTCCGCCCACACCACATGCCAGCGTACATAGCGCTGGTAAACCCCATGCGAATGCAGCGCGTCAATATATCTGTTCCAGAAACTGGATACCGCCTGATCCGAAGTTGAGGGCAAGCCGGACATATGCTAGCGTTATCTGAATAATTAGGAACTGCTGCTGTGGGTGGGGATGTCTTCCCTTTCTTGGATGCTAGGCGGAAACTACGTTAAGGACAATAGATGAATTACGTGCGTCACAAATTTTTGACGTTTCTGTAGAATTAGATGTTATGCGCAAGTAGGGAGTTTATGAAATGGTAAAAATAGGAAGCAACGAATTTCGGTATGTCGCGTTCCCACTGGCATTCGAAAACAGGTATTTTATGTTGGAGCCATCTTCAGATACTGACGTATGGACCGTTTTTACTGTGAAAGATGGAAAGCCAATTATTGAAATACTAAAGAACCAGCCGCAAGACAATGAACTGTCCAAAGCTGAAACAAATCCAACGGGTATAGTGACTGTATCTAATCCGAAAACAGGTGCGTTTCTTTACAAGCTCCGGCCAGGTAATAAGAACAGCTCGATATTTGGCCGAATAAATGGTGAAGAAACAGAAATCAAGATAACTGATAAGGAAATTCGTATCGGTACAAATGTATTCCAAAACAATATTGTCTCTGGTTTTGCTGTAGGTATTATCGTCGATGGTAATGGCGGCATTGGTATGGGGGCGGGCTTACCCCCTGAGCTACAAAGCTTGTTCAGCGCATAACAATCGCATGCACTCGGACAGCAAAAAGCGCCGCTCCTCGTTCCTCGTCGCTCTGCTTTTTGCTGCCGGTGATGCGAG
>DRMK01000326.1 GCA_011322575.1 Gammaproteobacteria bacterium | reverse complement strand
CATCAACGGCCATCCATCAATTTCGTCACTTATCTATACCCCCAAAAGAAAGGATCAGATCCGGCATAATTCGATATTCCGCTTCAGGCACCCCTCTTCTTGCTGTATCTCACCAGCCTCCTGCGCTTCTCCTGCTGGCGCCTGGTGAGACGGTTCCTGCGCCCGGCGAAGGGATTCTCCCCCTCCCGGAACTCGATGCGCAGCGGGGTTCCCTCCAGGCGCAGCTCGCGACGGAAGATGTTGGCCAGGTAGCGCCGGTAGGCGTCCGGCACCATGCCGACCCGGTTGCCGTGGATTACTATTACCGGCGGGTTTCTGCCTCCCTGGTGGGCATAGCGCAGCTTGATGCGCCGGCCCCGCACCAGAGGTGGCGGGTGTGCGGATACCGCGTCCTCCAGCAAGCGGGTTAGCATGGGGGTGGGCAGCTCTGCCATGGCGGAGCGGTAGCAGCGCTGCAGAGAGGCGAACAGCTCCCCGACGCCGGTGCCGTGCAGCGCCGAGATGAAGTGGGCCGGCGCGAACTTCAGAAACGGTAGCTTCAGCTCCAGCTCCCGCCGCACCCGGTCGCGCTGCCCCGCTGGCAGGTGATCCCATTTGTTGATTGCCAGCAGCACCGCCCGGCCGGCATCCAGTACGTGGCCCAGCAGATGGGCATCCTGCTCACTTATCCCCTCCCTGGCATCCAGCACCATGATCACCACCTGCGCCGCGTCGATGGCCTGCAGGGTCTTGATGATGCTGAACTTCTCCACCGCCTGTTTCACCCGGCTACGGCGCCTCACCCCGGCGGTGTCGATGAATACGTAGCGCTGGCCGTCCCGCTCGAAGGGGACGAAGATGCTGTCCCGGGTGGTGCCCGGCAGATCGTAGACCACCACCCGCTCCTCCCCCAGGATGCGGTTCAGCAGCGTGGATTTGCCAACGTTGGGGCGCCCGACGAGGGCGACGCGGATCCCTTCGCTCTCCTCCGGCTGTTCGCTTTTCTCCTCCTGGAGTGGAACCGCGCGCGCCACTAGCCGCCCGATCCCCTGCCCGTGCGCTGCCGCCACCGCCAGCGGCTCCCCCAGTCCCAGGGCGTGGAACTCCGCCGTGGCCAGGGCGGGATCCAGCCCCTCCGCCTTGTTGGCCACCACCACTACTGGCTTGCCCGACTCCCGCAGCTGCTGGGCAATGGCCTGATCCGCCGCGGTGAGGCCGGCGCGGGCATCCACCAGAAACAGGACGGTGCTGGCCTCCTGCACCGCCTGCCACGCCTGCTGCGCCATGTGTAGATCGATCCCCTCGCTCTCGCCGCTCAGCCCCCCGGTGTCGATCACCAGGAATGCGCGCCCTCCGATCTTTCCCTCACCGTAGTTGCGATCGCGGGTCAGGCCCGGCTGGTCCGCCACCAGCGCGTCACGGCTGCGGGTGAGCTGGTTGAACAGAGTGGATTTGCCGACATTGGGGCGGCCCACCAGGGCCAGGACCGGTTTCATTGCCGTGGCGTGGCTTCCAGGCAGGTGAGGCGGCCCTTCCTGCCGTAGACATAGAGGCGCCCCTCTGCGGCCAGGGGGGCGGTGCGGATCGCGCCGGACAGCTTCGCGCGGGCCTGGAAGCGCCCGTCGCTGCGCGCCAGCCAGTGCAGATAACCCTCGCCGTCGCCCACCACCACGCTCTCCCGGTACACCTCCGGGGGGGTCAGGGAGCGGCGCTGCAGGGCATCCTGCTGCCAGAGCGAGGCTCCTCCGGAGCGGCTCAGGGCCAGGACGCGATCGCCGTCATCGGTCAGATAGAGCGCCTCACCATCGCTCGCCAGACGCCCGGCCGAGGACGCGGGCCGGCTCCACAGTACCCTTCCGGAGCGCAGATCCAGGGCCGCGGCGCGGCCCTGATACCCCACCACGTAGGCGGTCTCGCCGATGACCAGGGGCGGGGCATCGATATCCACCATGCGCTCCAGCTCGGTGCGCCCGCGCGGTGTGGCCACGGCGGTCTCCCACAGAACACGCCCGTCGGCCAGGGACAGCAGCGCCACCTTGCCGCTGGCGAAGCCGTCCAGCACCAGATCGGAGAGGATCACCGGCGAGCTGGTGCCGTGCAGGGTGAGAGTGGGTACGCTGCGGTCGTAAATCCACAGCTGGCTGCCATCGCCGGCCTTCAGGCCGAACAGCTTGCCATCCCCGGTATGCGCCACCACCACTCCGGAGCCGGCGGCGGGGGGCGCCAGGATCTCGCTGGAGAGCTGGGCGCGCCACAGCACCCTGCCGTCGTCGCTGGCCAGCGCCAGCAGCTCCCCCTCGGCACTGCCCAGCAGCAGCATGCCCTCGCCGATCCCGGGACCGCTGCTGAGCGGCAGCTGCAGATCCACCCGCCATAACTGTTTGCCGCTCTCCGCCTGCAGCGCCACCACCACCCCCCGGTGGTCGTTGAGGTAGATCCGTTCGCCATCCAGGGCCGGCCTCAAGCGCAGATCACGCTTCCCCGCGCCCTCCCCCACCTGGACGCTCCAGAGGGTGGTGACCTGCAGCTCCGGCTCGAATTCCGTCAATTCCGCGGGGGGCTCGGTGGGCGTGGAACCGCAGCCGGCCGCCAGCAGGACCAACAGGGAGGCGAGCCAGCGCCGAAGCGGGATCTCCATCACTGTCCGGACTCTCCATCACCCCCGGCGAGGGCGAGATCGTCCAGCTTCATCTGCAGCGCCCTGCGGTTGCCGCCGCCACCCAGGGTGAGCGCCCGGCTCCAGGCGGTGCGCGCCTCCCCGGTCTTGCCCAGGGCAAGAAGTATGTCCCCCCTGATGGCCTCGTAGTCGGCCTGGGAGGGGCCAAAGTCACCGCTCTCCAGCGCCTTCAGGGCCTCCTCCGGCTTGCCGTCCGCCAGCAGGACCCGGGCCAGCCGCAGGCGGGCGATGCGCCCCAGCTCCGGCGGCTGGGCACCGCCATTCGCCAGCTGGCGCAACAGGGATGCGGCGGCGCCGTTGTCCCCCTGCTCCACCTTGATGCGCGCCAGCATGAGGGTGGCCAGGGTGGCGTAGGGGGTGCCGGCATGGCCGGAGAGCAGGCCTCCGGCCAGCTGTTCCGCCTGTTCCGTGGCGCCTTTTTCCATCAGCTCCAGAAGCTGTTGATACTGCAGCGACGCCTGTTCCGCCGCGCTGTTGCGCTGATCGGTCCAGATACGCGTTCCCACCACGGCGCCAAGCCCGAGCACCACCGCCGCGACCACGAATTTGCCATATCTGGCCCACCACTCCTTGAGCCGCTCCAGCTGTTCGTCTTCTGTGTAATCCACTGTTGCCTCCGAATCCAGGACTATTTCCAAAGTAATAAATCAGAAAGGTCTTCCTCTAATCGTGTGGGTGAAATGGTAAATCACCGCGTTGCGGCTCCGTCCTTGACAGGCGGAATGCACGCCACATACTCGGTAGCCAGAAGGGGATTGGGGCTGTCTGGGCTGGGGAGTGGCGGATATCCACCACCTGCGCCAATTGCAACTGGTCCGGCTATCCCAAACTCTCCCCAATCCCCTTCTGCCGACCATCTTCCGGCGTGCATTCCGCCTGTCAAGGATGATTTACCATTTTACCCACACGATTAGAGGAAGACCTTCCTGATTTATTACCTGTGTAGTGTCCCCTTACGATGCCGGGGAGGGTATCAGCCCGGCCAGCCGCTCCACCAGTTCACTTTCAGCCACTACATGCTGCTCACCTCCGCCGCGCAGCGGCTTCAGCGCCACCACCCCCTGCTCCAGCTCCCGTTCACCGAGAATCACCGCCAGCTGGGCGCCGCTCCGGTCGGCGCGGCGCAACTGGCTCTTGAAGCTGCCCCCACCGCAGTTGAGACGCAGCCGCAGCCACGGCAGGGCGCTGCGCAGCCGCTCTGCCAGGAGCATGCCGTGCCGCTCCGCGGCGGGACCGGCCACCACCATGTAGAGCTGCGGGAAACCGGACGGCTGCTCTCCATCCCAGCTCTCCATCAGCAGCTCCACCAGCCGCTCGATCCCCATGGCGAATCCGGCCGCCGCCACCGGGCGCCCGCCGAGCTGCTCCACCAGGGAGTCGAATCGGCCGCCGGCGCACACCGTGCCCTGGGCGCCCAGCCGGTCGGTGGTCCATTCGAATACCGTTCTGTTGTAGTAGTCCAGGCCGCGCACCAGCCGCGGATTGACCCGGTAGGCGATGCCGGCGTCATCCAGATAGGCAAGCAGCCGGGCAAAATGTTCCCGCGACTCTGCGTCCAGGTGCTCCTGCAGGCGCGGGGCGCGCTCCAGCAGCGGCTGCATCCGGGGGTTCTTGCTGTCCAGGATGCGCAGGGGGTTGCTGTGCAGGCGGCGCCTGCTGTCCTCGTCCAGCTCCGCCATGTGATCCGACAGGTAGCTCACCAGCAGCTCGCGGTACTCCGCTCTGGCGCGTGCGCTGCCCAGCGAGTTTATCTCCAGCCCGACCATGCCGGACAGCCCCATGCGCTCCAGCAGGCGAGCGCTCATCAGGATCAGCTCGGCATCCACGTCCGGGCCCGCCATGCCGAACGCCTCCACCCCCAGCTGGTGAAACTGGCGGTAGCGCCCCTTCTGGGGGCGTTCGTGGCGGAACATGGGGCCCTGATACCAGAGCCGCTGGATCTGGTTGTGCAACAGGCCATGCTGGATCCCGGCGCGCACGCAGCCGGCGGTCCCCTCGGGACGCAGGGTGAGGCTGTCCCCGTTGCGATCCTCGAAGGTGTACATCTCCTTCTCGACGATATCGGTCACCTCCCCTATAGAGCGCTTGAACAGCTCGGTTTTCTCCAGGATGGGGAGGCGGATCTCCTCGTAGCCGTAGGAGGGGAGCAGCTCTCTCCAGATGCTCTCCAGGTGCTGCCAGTAGGGGGTGTGGGTGGGGAGGATATCGTTCATCCCCCGCACGGCCTGGATGGTGCCCGCCATGGTCTACAGGGTACCGTCGCTCTGGTAGCGGCGCCACGGGGCAAAGGAGGGGAACTGCTGTTCCAGCTTGCGCGCATACTCCTCGGCGGCCAGATCGGCGCCGGCCATCTTCTCGATGCGGAAGCCGAGCCAGAGGATCTCCGCGCTGGGGCGCACTACGCCCTCCAGTCGTTGCAGATAGGCGCGGGCGCCCATGTACTCCCCCTGCTGGTACCTGAGCTCCGCCATCCGGTAGAGGGAGCGCGGCAGGCGCGGGTTGAGCTTCAGCGCGGCAGACAGGTAGCGCTCCGCCTTCTCCTCCTCCCCGGCATCCAGGGCGCACTGGGCGGCATTCTCGTAGCTGCCGGCCCGGCCGTTGTACAGGGGATTGGCTACCGCCGCCTGAAAGTGGGGCTCTGCGTCGGCGAAGCGCCCCCGGGCGCAGAGAAACACGCCGAAGTTGTTCTGCGCGGCGGAGTCGTTGGGATCCAGATGCAGCGCCCTCTGGTAGTGCTTCTCCGCCAGATCGTCCTGCTCCAGGCGGTTGTAGAGCTCCGCGATGTAGTGATGGGCGCGCGCCAGCTCCGGATCCTGGCGCAGGGCGCGCTTCAGCTTGACCAGCGCCTCGCTGTAGTTGCCCTGGCGCAGGTAACCAAGCCCCAGATCGGCATTCGCCTCCGCCGCGGTGCGCGCCGCCCGCGGCTGATCGGTGCGCAGCTCTCCGGATGTCCCGCCGCAGCCGCTCAGCAGGAGCGGAAACAGAAGCATGAGGGGAGCAACGGTGTGCAGCTTCATCAGCACGCCTCCCTGATGATTTGCGGGTTGCGCCGGGTGCGGTCCCGGATTCTTCCCACCAGCTGTCCGCAGGCGGCCCCGATGTCGCTTCCCCGGGTGCGCCGCGTGATGGTGACGATCCCCCGCTCCTGCAGAACGGCGGCGAACCTCTCGATGGCCTGTGGCGGGGAGCTGCTGTAGCCGCTGCCGGGATAGGGATTGAAGGGGATCAGGTTCACCTTGGCGGGCAGATCCCCCAGCAGGGAGGCCAGCCGGCGCGCCTGGCCGGGAGAGTCGTTCACCCCGCGCAGCATCACGTACTCGAAGGTAACCGCCCGTTTGCTGTCTCTGGAGATGTAATCACGGCAGGCGTCCAGCAGCTCCGCTATGGGGTACTTCCGGTTCAGCGGCACCAGCCGGTTGCGCAGCTCATCGTCCGGAGCATGCAGGGAGACGGCGAGGCTCACCGAGCTCACCTCGCGCAGGCGGCGCAGCGCCGGCACCACCCCTGCGGTGCTCAGGGTAACCCTCCGCCGGGAGAGTCCGTAGGCCAGGTCTTCGGTCATCAGCTCCATGGCCGCCACCACGTTGTCGAAATTGAGCAGCGGCTCGCCCATCCCCATCAGCACCACGTTGGAGATCACCCTCCCCCCGCGCGGATCGCACCCCAGGGCGCGCCTGGCCAGCCACAGCTGCCCGACGATCTCGGCGGCACTCAGGTTGCGGTTGAATCCCTGGCGGGCGGTGGAGCAGAAGCTGCACTCCAGCGCGCACCCCGCCTGGCTGGAGACGCACAGGGTGCCCCTCCCCTCCTCCGGGATGAACACCATCTCCACGCTGTTGCCCTCATCCACCTGTAGCAACCACTTGCGCGTCCCGTCACCGGAGGTGTGCTCCTCCAGCACCCGTGGCGGTGTTATGCGCGCCCTCTGTTGCAGGGTGGCGCGCAGCTGCTTGCCGATGTTGCTCATGACGGAGAAGTCGTCCACCCCGAACTGGTGGATCCACTTGAGAATCTGCTGGGCGCGAAACCGCTTCTCGCCGAGGGAGACGAAAAAATCCTCCAGCTCGCTGCGGGTCATTCCCAGCAGATTGACTCTCTCCTGCATGGCGGCCGCTCCCGGAGCGCGGTTCAGCGGGTGCGCGGGCAGATCTCTTCCGGCCGGAAGAAGAAATCTATTTCCGCGGCGGCGGTCTCCGGGGCGTCCGAGCCGTGTACCGCGTTCTCGTCTATGGATTCGGCGAAATCGGCGCGGATGGTACCCGGCGCGGCCTCTGCCGGATTGGTGGCTCCCATCACCTCCCGGTTCCTGGCGATGGCGTTCTCCCCCTCCAGCACCTGGACCATTACCGGCCCGGAGGTCATGAACTCCACCAGATCGCCGAAGAACGGCCGCTCCCGGTGCACGGCGTAGAACCCTTCCGCCTGCTCCCGGGTGAGATGCAACATTTTGGCGGCCACTATTTTGAGGCCGGCCTTCTCGAAGCGGCTGTAGATCTCCCCGATCACGTTCTTGGCCACTGCGTCGGGCTTGATTATGGAAATTGTGCGTTCGATTGCCATGTCTGCTCCACTGCCAGGAAATTACACGGTTACCAAGACAACCGATGGCAAAACCTCATTCAGCGGGGGTGTCCGGGCGACCAGCCACCCGCCCGCCGGGAGCGCCCCACTGCCCGCGGATCGCGCCTTGATCGGGAACGCGTGGGGCACCCTGAATCAGGCTTTGCCATCGGTTGTCCCGGTAATTATACGCGGGCCACGGGAAGGGCGCCAATATCGTACCCTCCGGCGCGACAAACGGAAGCGATATGCTAGTATCAGAATATGGCAACCGCCTTTTTCGGGCCGTGAGGAGAGGCAGCGATGATGCAGGGCGCAGCGCCGGTTGGGGAGAGCTGGATTACCGGCCTGGCCGCAACCTGCGGAGGAGATGCCACCGCGCTGCTGCCCATCCTGCACGAGGCCCAGGAGCGCTTCGCGCACATCCCGCGCGCGGTGATGCAGCAGATCGCGCGCACCCTTTCCCTTCCCCTGGCGCAGGTGGAGGCGGTGGTGGAGTTCTACCACTTCTTCAGTTCCCAACCGCGCGGGCGGTACGACATCTTGTTGAGCAGTTGCGTCATCGACCGGATGCGCGGAGGGGATGAGAGCGCACGGCTGCTGTGTGAAAGGCTGCGGGTCACGCCGGGCGGCAGGCGCGCCGACGGGGTG
>DRMK01000325.1 GCA_011322575.1 Gammaproteobacteria bacterium | reverse complement strand
CTGGCTACCGAGTATGTGGCGTGCATTCCGCCTGTCAAGGACGGAGCCGCTACGCGGTGATTTGCCATTTTACCCACACGATTTGGGGAAGACCCTCCAGGAAAACATGGCGCGCCCGAGAGGATTCGAACCTCTGACCTCTGCCTCCGGAGGGCAGCGCTCTATCCAGCTGAGCTACGGGCGCGCGGAAGCGCATAGGATACCGTTGTTGGCGGAGTTCGTCTATTGCCTGGCGCGCCGGTACTCCGCCTCCGCCTCGGGCAGGAACTTCTGCAGTTGGCGGATGCGGGTCTCGCCCACCGGGTGGGTGCTGAGAAACTCGGGCGGCCGCTTGCCCTGTTTCTCCGCCCAGGCGGCAAACCGCTTCCAGAACTCGATGGAGGTCCGGGGATCGTACCCGGCGCGCGCCATGTATAACTGACCCAGGCGATCCGCCTCCAGCTCGTGGGAACGGGAGAAGGGGAGCATGACTCCCACGGTGGTTCCCATGCCGTAGGCGGCGTTGATCAGCGCCCGTGTCTGCGGAGACTTGCTGGCGGTGGCGATGTTGACGATCTGTCCGCCCAGCTGCGCCAGCAGCCCCTGGGACATGCGCTCCGCCCCGTGGCGCGCCACCGCGTGGGCCACCTCGTGCCCGATGACGGTGGCCAGCCCCGATTCGTCTTTGGTAATGGGCAGGATACCGGTGTAGATCCCCACCTTGCCGCCGGGGAGGCAAAAGGCGTTGGCGGTCTTGGGAGCATCGAACACAACGAACTCCCACTGGGCATTGGGCAACGGCGCCACCGCGGCGATGCGTTTGCCAACGCGCTGCACCAGGGCATTGATCCCGGGGTCCTTGTTGATCGGCGTCTCGCGCTTGATCTTCTGGAACGCCTCCAGACCCAGCTTCATCTCCTGCGGCGGGCTGATCAGCAGCAGCTGTTTGCGGCCGGTGTCAGGAACGGTGGCGCAAGCGGCCAGCAGCAATCCCAGCAGGGCGACGGCAAGGGCGTGTCTTGTGTATGACATTGGGCAACCTCCTTGACTACCCCAAACGTAAAGAAACCAGTCACCGAGTGTATAGTTGCTCATGACGAGACGAAGTGCCATCCATGGACGAACTTACAACAACCTGTCATTCCAAATCAACAAGTTATTGCCCCGGCAACAACATACACTGTATCCTGCCGCCGTGTGGCTGGCCAGCAAAAAAAACCCCGGCCTGCAAAGGCCGGGGGTAATGACGGCCCGGCTTGGGGGACCGGGCCTGGGGAGGGACTTGAAGCAGAAGCATCAAAGGGTACTGCTTGGTGTGACCAACCTGCCCGAAGAAAGTTCCCGGGAGTGGCGCCTTGTTCAGACGAGACCCGGCCTATATCATGGATCCGCACCCTCTCTACCCCACGGTATCCGGGATGAAATACACTGATTTGCGCGACTTTATCAAGCTGCTCGAACAGCGGGGCGAGCTGAAAAAGATCTCCCACGAGATTGATCCTCACCTCGAGATGACCGAGATCTGTGACCGCACCCTGCGCGCACATGGCCCTGCCCTGCTGTTCGAAAACCCCAAGGGACACGGGATACCGGTACTGGCCAACCTGTTCGGCACCCCTGAGCGGGTGGCCCTGGGCATGGGAGAGGAATCGGTGGCGGCCCTGCGCGAGGTGGGGGAGCTGCTTTCAGTGCTGAAGGAGCCGGAGCCTCCCAAGGGGATGCGCGATGCCTGGGGGAAACTGCCGGTGTTCAAGCAGGTGCTCAACATGGCCCCCCGCGTGGTCAGGAATGCACCTTGCCAGCAGGTGGTGCTGGAGGGGGACGCAGTGGATCTGGGGCGCCTCCCGGTGCAGACCTGCTGGCCAGGCGATGCCGGGCCCCTCATCACCTGGGGTCTGGTGGTGACCAGGGGACCCTCCAGGCCCCGCCAGAACATCGGCATCTACCGGCAGCAGGTGATCGCGCCCAACAAGGTGATCATGCGCTGGCTGGCGCACCGTGGCGGCGCGCTGGATTTTCGGGAGTGGTGTCAGGCCCGTCCTGAAGAGCCGTTTCCCGTGGCGGTGGCGCTGGGGGCGGATCCGGCCACCATTCTGGGGGCGGTGACCCCGGTGCCCGATACGCTGTCGGAGTACGCCTTTGCAGGACTGCTACGTGGTTCCAAGACCGAGGTGACTGGCTGCCTGGGGTCGGAGCTGCAGGTTCCCGCCGGCGCGGAGTTCGTGCTGGAGGGGCATATCCGGCCCGGCGAAAGCGCGCCCGAGGGGCCGTTCGGCGACCATACCGGCTACTACAACGAGGTGGAGGAGTTTCCCGTATTCACCATAGAGCGCATCACCCACCGCACCCGGCCCATCTACCACAGCACCTACACCGGCCGTCCTCCGGATGAGCCGGCCATTCTCGGCGTAGCCCTAAACGAGGTATTCGTGCCCCTGCTGCAAAAGCAGTTCCCGGAGATTGTGGATTTCTACCTGCCACCGGAAGGCTGCTCCTACCGGATGGCGGTAGTGAGTATTCGCAAACAGTACGCCGGGCATGCCAAGCGGGTGATGTTGGGAATATGGTCTTACCTGCGCCAGTTCATGTACACCAAGTTCGTGATCGTTACCGACGACGACATAGACGTGCGCAAATGGGAGGATGTCGTCTGGGCCATGACCACGCGCATGGACCCGGTACGTGATACCACACTGATCGGGAATACCCCTATCGACTACCTGGACTTCGCATCGCCGGTCTCCGGTCTGGGAGGCAAGATTGGATTCGACGCCACCAACAAGTGGCCGGGAGAGACCGACCGCGAGTGGGGCCGACCCATTAGCATGTCGCGGGAGGTCAAACAGAGGGTGGACGCCATCTGGGACGAGCTGGGTATTTGACATCCGATGGCATCTGTCAGATAGTTTCGTTCCTCCATCACACAGGGAACTAGGAGATATGAAAAACACACTTGGCACCACATCGATAATGTTGGCACTGGTTTCTGTCGCAGCCTGCTCCTCCGGGCAGGATGAGGGCAGAGAGGAACAAAAGAAGCATGCTGCCGCGCCCTCCGTGGAGCAGCATTCAGGAGACACGGGAGACAAGGATAAAGAGCATGCCGTAGCCCACTGGGGATACGAGGGCGCAGGTGGCCCGCAGCACTGGGGCGATCTGAAAGAGGAGTTTGCCTTCTGCAAGACCGGCAAGAAGCAGTCTCCGATAGATATTTCGACCAGCGCGGTATCCAAGGCCGATCTGCCAGCCATAGAGTTCCACTACCAGGAGGCACCCCTCTCCATGGTGAACAACGGGCACACCATCCAGGTGAACTATCCTGCGGGCAGTTCCATCAAGGTTGGGGATGCCACTTACGAGTTGCTGCAGTTCCACTTCCACGCGCCCAGTGAACACACCGTGGACGGCAAACCGTTTGCCATGGTTGCCCATCTGGTGCACAAAAGCGCCGAGGGAAATCTCGGGGTAGTGGGTGTGCTGATGAAAGAGGGAAACAGCAACCCTGCTCTGGAACCACTGTGGAAAGTGATGCCCAAGCAGTCGGGAGAGAAGGTGGACTCCAAAGATATAACCGTCAGCGCCTCCGCGCTGCTGCCGGAAGATCGCAGCTACTACAGCTACAGCGGATCCCTGACCACGCCACCCTGCTCGGAGGGAGTCAGCTGGATGGTTCTCAAGAACCCGGTAGAGGTGTCCACCGAACAGGTGGCCGCCCTGGCTGCTCTGTTCGGCAACAACGCCCGACCGGTGCAGGAGTTGCACGATCGTACCGTGTCGGCCAACTAGTCCGACAGCACTTCCCGTACGAAAAAAGCCGCCTGTCTGGCGGCTTTTTTCGTGCCTTGTTCACCCGGCGGCGGGCGGAAGCGGTGCCGGCTGCGACTCCGGCAATCCTTTCGCTGCTGTTGCCGCCGGTTTCTCCAGGGACGGGGATGGCGCCGCTCCGCCGCCCGGCCCGGCCAGCGCCAGACGCATTCCCTCCCTGTAGTACTCCACCGCCCGGTCCTTCTCCCCCTGCTGCTCCAGCAGCCCAGCCAGAAGCTGGCAGGCTTCGGCGCTGGGAGAGGCCGCCAGGGCCGACTCCAGGTAGCTGCGCGCCTTGTTCCATTGCTGGTTGCGCAGCGCCAGCCTGCCCAGGGTCAGCAGCAGATCGGGATCCTTGGGGTGGGATTCCAGCCAGCTCTGCGCCACCGAGAGCTGACGCTCCAGGTTGGCTCCCTCTATCTCGCCATAGAGGCGGACCAGCCCTCCGTCCCACACCTTGCGCAAAGTGCTGCGCAGGATGGCCTCGGCACCATCACCGTGCCCCTGTGCCGCCAGAGCGGCGGCATAACGCCGCACCGTTTCCGGATCCGCACCTGCTTCCCTGGGAAGGGACTTCCAGGCCTCCTTGAGCTTCTCCTCGTCACCCGATGATGCCGCTGCGTCGAGCAGCCCCCTGAAGGTCCGGCGCTCCAGCCGTTTGTACTCCTCGTCGGTAAAGATGTGACGGCGGCGCAGCACGGGCAGTAGCTCGCGCAGGCCGTCCCACCTCTCCAGCTTCTCATACACCCTGGCGAGCTGGGAGAGCACCTGGGTGTGCCTGGGCGCAACCTCTTTCAGATAGGTAAGGGTCTTCAGGGCCTGCTCCGGATCCCCCTCGGCCAGCTGCAGCTCGGCCTGGGTGAGCTGTACCGCTATGGCGGCCTTCTTGTCCTCCTTGTAGGCCAGCTGCAGATAGTGGTCGCGGCGCTCCAGGGCGCCCTGCTGCTGGGCCGCCCGGGCGGCGCCCAGGTAGTTGAGAAGAGGGGTGTCGCTGCTGTCCACATGCTTGAGCAGGTGCTTTTCCGCGGCCTGCCACTGCCCTTCCACCAGCTCCACCTGCCCCTGCAACAGGGTGCGCTGGCCTCTCTTTTTACGCCGCTGCTCGCTCCAGCGGGCCGTGCTGCGGGGGATCTGCCACAGGCGAATCAGCATCCGCAGCAGCAGGTAGGCCAGCACGAACGCCACCGCCAGCAGCAGGATGAACAGGGCCAGGGAGGTCTCGACGGTCCACTCGCCCCAGTTCAGCATGACATAGCCGGTCTCGTCCTTCAGAAGAACCGAGAGACCCACCGCCGCCAGCAGGGCGGCCACCAGGACGCTCAACCATTTCATGATTCGCCTCCTTCCGAGGTCGCCGCGTCAGGAGAGGAATCGGTTTCCTGTTGATCCGGCTCCTCGGAGACCGGCTCCTGCTGCTCATCCCCCGGCTCCGTGGTGGAGACATCCTGCCCCTCTTCCTCCCCCTGAAGCTCCGGCTGTTCCTGTGGCGCGGATGTGGAGGGTTGCTCTTCGGCTACCGGCCTGGTGCCGGCCTGCGCATGCGGGGCACCCCCCCCGCTACGCAGTTTGCGTAGCTGCTGTAGAGGGGCGGAGATGTCGGGCAGCTCCTTGGGGAACTCCATTCCCTGCAGCTTCTTCAGGCTCTCCAGCATGCCCTTGGTGGCGTCCGCCATGGGGTCAAAATGGGCTTCGATCCACTCCCGGGCAGTACCGAGACTGGTGCGGAACAGCTCCGGATTGCCGCGCAGCAGGGCGTAGCGGGCGTTCTCCAGCTTGAGATGCAGATTCTGGCGCAGATATTCGGACTGGTCAGGCGGCAACAGGGCCGCCATGGCCGGTTTCTCGCCGTGGCGGATTATCACCAGCTTCTTCAGAGACTCCCACACCTTGCCGCCCCAGCTCTCCAGATCTTCCGCCTGCTGCAGAGGCGCCGTGTCCAGGGCCGTGGACTGGAGCCGGCGTTCGGGCTGCTTCAGCGGCAGCTGTTCCACCGCGTCATCCAGGGCGGCAAGGGTTACCGCAGCTCCATCCGTGTCCGGGCTGGGCAGCGCCTGCAGATCTGCCAGCGCCCCGGAGATGGCCTCGCGCACCGGCAACCAGCGGGAATCCCCAATCTCCGTCAGCTGGCGATCGGCGGCCTGCAGGGCCGCGCCGGCACCGCGTATGTCATGTTCCAGAGCCAGGCGGCGCGTGGCGACCGTGAGCAGATACTCCGTCTCGCCCAGCTTCCAGGCGTTGCGCTCCTGGTCTGCCTGCAGCTGCAGCGCCGCGATGCTGTCCAGCAGTTGCTGCTGGCGGCTGGCAGCGGCATTCACCTTCTCCTCCAGCGCCGCTATGCTCTCCCCCACCGCGGCCAGCTTCTGCAGGGTGGCGTCCGCCTCGCCGATGCGACCGGCGATGCCCTGCTGCTGACTGGTCAGCTCCGCCAGACGCTGCTCCGCGGCGCTCACGTTGCTGCTGATGGCCCCAATCTTCTCGTTCAGCGCGGCCATCTCCTGCAGCGCGGTCTCCTGTTGAAGGGAGCGCAGCTCCTCCTGCTGCTTGCCGAGCGCTGCGATCTCCCCTTTCAGATCACTCACCTGCTGCTCGACAGAGCCCAGCTTCTGCTCGCTCTGCCGCTGCAGGGCGCTGCTTACCTGTTCGATGCGGCTGGCAACGCTCTGCTGCAGGCTCTGCACCGACTGCTGCTGTCCGATCTGGAGCTGCTGCCAGAGATAATAACCGGCCCCGCCCACGCCCAAGGAGATCAATAGCGCCAGCAGCGCCAGTGCGGTGCCAGCGCACCCTCCACCTTTCTGTGGCTGGGGCGGGGGCGGAGGGGGTGGTTCACCCTTGACCGCCGTATCTTTCACGTCTGGTGCCACCACCTCGCCGGCGCCCTTTTCGCTCCTGGCGGTATCCGGTGCGGGCTTGCCCTCCTGCGGGGCACCTTTGTTTTCAGTAGTGGCTGGTTCTTTGGAACCGGAAACCGGTTTTGCGCTCTCCTTGCCGCCCCTGCTGGAGGAACCTTTCCCACCCCTGCCGGATCTGTTTCTCTCTTTCATCCTTAACCCCCGTGCCTCAAGAAGTCGTTTGTTGGACAGCCCATCTGGCGATGGCGTCGATCATGGCGCTGTCGCTGGCCTCTCTGCTGATCAGCAACTGCTGGCGGAATCCCAGCTCCCGTGCCAGCGCGGCCAGTCTGCGGTTGATCAGGACCAGGGGGGTCTGGAACAGCCAGCCGTGATTGGCTGCACCGGTACGCTCGACCAGATTACGCAGCCCTTCTCCGCTGGTAATGGTGATGATGTCGATTTTCCCTTGCTCCCATGCCCGTTTCACCTCGGCTGGCTCGATTTTCGGACAAGCGCGGCGGTACACCTCGCAATACTCCACCGTTGCCCCCCGCGAACGCAAGGTTTCCGCCAGCAATTCTCTACCGCCATTGCCGCGAAATACGATTATATTCCGGTTGGCGAGCTTCTGCATACCGCTATTTGTCAATAGTGCTTCACTATTGAAGGGCGGTGGGGCGCAGATATCGGGTTTCCGCCCCAGCAGTTTCTCCAGTCGCGCGGCGCTCCCGCGACCTACGGTGGCCAGTTGCAGACCGGGGGGCAGGTCGCCCCGTTCCCGGATGAGAGCGATCCCCCATTCCACGGCGTTGGGGCTGATGAAGATGGCCATGTGGTACTCCTCCAGCCGATCCAGCCCGGCCGGGGGGTGTTCGGGAGGGGCGATCTCCAGCAGGGGCAGGCGATAGGGACGCCCTCCGGCCGCCTCGATGAGCCGGCACAGGGGCTCCGCCTGATGGGCCGGGCGGGTGACCATCACCCCGAGCCCTTGCAGATCAACCGTAGAGTTCATCCAGGATTGCTCTCGCTCCCCGTGTCAGCAGGTCGTCCGCCAGGGTGATGCCCAGCGCCTCGGGCTGGTCCGCTTTGCCCCATATCTCTCCCTCGATGAGTTCGCTGCCGTCAGGACGTCCCACCCGCCCGCGCAGCCG
>DRMK01000324.1 GCA_011322575.1 Gammaproteobacteria bacterium | reverse complement strand
GGCGGGATCGGGAACGAACACCGTATCGGCGGCCCAAACCGGATGCGCCATAGATACAGCCATTCCCAACGCCAGGATATGTCCGGCCGCCATCTCTGAACATCTGTTCATACCAATGCACCCCGCCATCAGATTCGTGAATCCTGCCGCGCACCGGCACCGTCGTTCCCAACAACTCAGCCAGGCTTCCGGTCGCTTTCACTCCTGATCCAGCTCCTGGAGGATGGACAATCAGAGGATAGAACCAGCTTTGAATCAACCCGGCGCGTCCCTCCAGGGGCGAGCATATCGTGGTAAGACAAGGCCTCATTCAGAGCGCCTTGCGGGCTGACTGAACAGAGACTCGCTGAATGAGGCTTCGTTATCGTTTGTCTTAGTATATTCCAAATATCCCAACTCTCAAGGTGGACTCCCGGAGCGCTACAGCAGAACATCCAGCGCGGCGGAGGAGAGCTGGATTCCTTCCACGGAGACATCCGCGCGGTACGCCAGGACCTCCACGCCCTCCGCGGCCACCCGCCGCAGGGTCCGCGCATAGTTCCCGTCTATGTGGGAGGCGGGGCGCACCGCCCGCACGTCACCACGCTGGATGCAGAAAAAGAGCACCGCGCGGCCACCCTGCCGCGCCATCCCTGCCAGTTCGTGCAGATGTTTTACGCCGCGCGCCGTGGGAGCATCGGGGAAAAAGGCCACCTCCCCATCTGCCGCGGTCACATTCTTGATCTCCACATAGCAGTCGGGCCGGTGCGTGCCGCCCTGCAGAAGCAGATCTATGCGGCTGCGGCCGCTGCCGTAGCGCACCTCCCGCCGGATGCTCCGGTATCCCGCTAGTTGAGGGATCGCGCCGTTGCGGATCCCCTCCTCCACCAGCCGGTTGCTCAGCAGGGTGTTGATTCCCACCAGCACCCCTTCGCGGGTCTCGCTGATCTCCCAGGACCAGGGATATTTGCGCGCCGGATTGCCGCTGTCCCGAACCCAGACCCGGCAACCCGGCTCGCTGCACCCCAGCATGGAGCCGGTGTTGGGCGTGTGGGCGGTGATGGTGCTGCCATCGGCGAGCCGGATGTCGGCCAGAAAACGCTGGTAACGGCGCAGCAATACCCCCTCCACCAGCCGCTCCGGAAAGCGCATCAGCCCTGGCGCCACACTTCCAGCACGTTGGGCAGCTGGGCGATCCGGTTCAGCACCTTGCTCAACTGGGCGGTGTCGTGGATGCTGAGGGTCAGCTTCATGGTGGCGATCCCCTGTTTGGGATCGGTGTCGGTGTTGACCGACAGCACGTTGACATCCTCCGCGGCCAGGATGGTGGTTATGTCACGCAGCAGGCCGGAGCGGTCCACGGCGCGCAGGTTCACCTCCACCTGGTAGCTCTCCCCGGGCTCGGAGCTGCGCCACTCCACCTCGATCAGGCGCGAGCGCTTGTCGTTGTCCAGATTCAGGATATTGGAGCAGTCACGGCGGTGGATGCTCACGCCGCGCCCCAGGGTGATGTATCCAATCACGCTGTCACCCGGAACCGGTTTGCAGCAGCGGGCTATGTGGGTGAGCAGATTTCCCACGCCGTGGATCCGTATGTCTCCCCCTTTCTGCTCCCTTGGTCCGCGCAACGGCCTGGACGGCTCCCCGCGCCGCACGGCCGGTGGCTGCAGGCGGTGCACCGCTCCGGCAATCTGCGCGGTGGTCACCTCGCCACGTCCGATGGCCGCCAGCAGCTCCCGCTGCTCCTGATACTTGAGCTCCTTTACAAGCCGGTCCATATCCAGGGCGGCGGCCCCCAGGCGGCGCAGCTCCCGCTCCAGGACCAGCTTGCCGTCGCTGATGTGCTTCTCCTGATCCTGCTGCTTGAACCAGGCCAGGATCTTGGAGCGGGCCCGGGAGCTCTTTATGTATCCCAGCTGGGGGTTGAGCCAGTCCCGGCTGGGCGCTCCGTGGCGGGTGGTCATTATCTCTACCTGCTGGCCGCTCTTCAGCTCGCAGGTGAGGGGCACGATACGGCCGTCCACCCTGGCCCCGCGGCAGCGGTGTCCCACCTCGGTATGTACCGCGTAGGCGAAATCCAGCGGCGTCGCCCCCTGGGGCAGATCCAGGATGTCCCCCTGGGGCGTCAATACATAGACCCGATCCTGAAACAGCTCCGACTTGAAGCGATCGATGAAATCTCCCGCATCACGGGACTCCTCCTTCCACTCCAGAAGCTGGCGCAGCCAGGCGATCTTCTGCTCGAAACCGCTGTCCCGGGCACCCCCCTCCTTGTAGACCCAGTGGGCCGCAACCCCCAGCTCGGCGTGGCGGTGCATCTCATGGGTGCGGATCTGCACCTCCAAGGTTCTGCCCTGCAGCCCGATCACCGCGGTATGGATGGACTGGTAGTGGTTCTCCTTGGGAGTGGCGATATAGTCGTCGAACTCGCGCGGAATGTAGCGCCACAGGGTATGCACCACCCCCAGGGCGTGATAGCAGTCGGCCACCTGGTTGACCAGGATGCGCACCGCGCGCAGGTCGTAGAGCTGATCCAGCCCCACCCCCTTGCGCTGCATCTTGCGCCAGATGCTGTAGATGTGCTTGGGCCGGCCGGTGACCTGCGCCTCGATGCCGGCTTCGCGCAGCGCCGCGGAGAGCTGCTGGATAACGTCGTCGATATACTGCTCCCGCTCCACCCGCCGTTCATACAGGCTGCGCGCCAGCCTGCGGTAGGTATCCGGCTCCAGATGGCGGAATGCCAGATCCTCCAGCTCCCACTTGAGCTGCCAGATCCCCAGGCGGTTGGCCAGCGGCGCGTAGATCTCCTGGGTTTCGCGGGCGATGCGGCGCTGTTTCTCAGGGGCCAGATGCTTCAGGGTGCGCATGTTGTGCAGGCGATCCGCCAGCTTGATCAGCACCACCCGCACATCCTCCGCCATGGCCAGCAGCAGCTTGCGCAGGCTCTCCGCCTGCTGTGCGCCGCTGCCGGAGAAGGAGTGGATCAGCTCGATCTTGGTGACCCCGTCCACCATGCGCGCGATCGGGCTGCCGAACTCCTGCCCGATCTCCTCCAGGGTGACCGCGGTGTCCTCCACCGCATCGTGCAGAATGGCCGCCGCAATGGTTTCGCTGTCCAGCCGCAGATCCACCAGGATATCCGCCACCGCCAGCACATGGTGCAGATATGGCTCGCCGGAGGCGCGCAGCTGGCCGCCGTGGGCCCGCTGCGCCATCTCGCAGGCGCGGCGCAGCAGCGCCAGCTCCCGCTCCGTGTACCGTCCGGAGAGGGCCGCCAGCCAGCCATCCACGTCGGGCGCGTCGTTGCCCACGGGAGCATCCAGTCTGTTCTCAACATAGACCATGCGGTTGCCGATATAGAGTGAAGGTGGTTTACCCTCTATTTAAGTCGTTGCTATCCGTCAAAAGTTCAAGGAGCAGTACATTGCGTCCACTACCGTTTTTCCTTCTGTGCCTTCTCCTGTTCCCCGTTGCCACCGCGCATGCGGACGTGCTCAAGATCCCCCACCCGGAGAGCGGCAAACCCGCGTTCGAAATGCCGCAGCGGGGTATGACCGCGCAGCAGGTGGCCGCCCGGTTCGGCCAACCGGCCAAAAAGATGCCGGCCGTTGGAGATCCTCCAATAATACGCTGGATCTACGATGGCTACTCGGTATATTTCGAGGGGAAGTATGTGATTCATTCGGTGCCGAACCGGAAATGAGGTAACGCTTTTCCGCAGTACCGCTCTACCCTAGCCGGCGCGCCAGCTCCCGGGGCCGCACCAGCTGGAGCAGCCTTCCGCACCCTGCTGGCAACCGCTGCCACCCGTCCGGCAGCTCGATGCGGGCGAGTGCTGCGGTGGTCATGAGCTTGCCGCTGGCCGTGCGGGGCAGATCGGGGCCGCACAGATGGATCAGCAGCTGGTCCATCCCGGGATTGTGGCCCGTCAGCAGCACTCTGTGGAGGCCGGACGGGATGGAGGCCAGCACCTCCAGCAGGGTGGACAGCTCCGCTATGTAGATCCGTTCATCTTGGCGTATCGAATCCTGCGGGATGGCAAGGGTTTCACAAACCGCCTGGATGGTCTGCATCGCCCGCACGGCCGGAGAGCTCACGATGACGTCCGGCACCAACCCCTGCCCCGCCAGCCACTCCCCGATCAGCGGTGCATCCCGCCTGCCGCGGGCTGCCAAAGGACGGATAAAATCCCGTGCCACGCTCATATCCCAGCTCGACTTGGCGTGGCGCAGCAGTAACAGTTCACGGCTCATCCAATATCCTCCCAATAATATGGCGACATACCGGTATAATACGCCCTGCTTCCCTCTGGCTATACAGGTTCCACAGAATCCCCGATGAAACCATACCGGCTACCTCCAGAGTGGGCGCGCCAGCGCGGCGTGCTGCTTACCTGGCCCCACGCGGGTGGCGACTGGGGGCCGCGGCTTCCGGAGGTGGAGAATGTTTACGTGGAACTGGCTGTCCAAATCGGCCGTTTTGAGGAGGTGATCGTCGCCGCCCGTGACGAGCGCCACCGCCGCCATATCGAATCCCTGCTGGCGGCAGCGGACGCAAGGCGGGACCGCGTCTCCCTGTACTGCGCCCCGTCCAACGACAGCTGGAGCCGCGACCATGGACCGCTCACGGTGCTGGATGGAAAAAACCACCTCCGGCTGCTGGATTTCACCTTCAACGGCTGGGGTGGCAGATACCCCTCCCGGATGGACGACCGACTGACCCGAACCCTGCACCGGCAGGGCGCCTTTGGCGAGATCCCGCTGGAGAGGGTGGATCTGGTACTGGAGGGAGGCGCCATAGAGGTGGACGGGCGCGGCGGGCTGCTCACCACTACCCGTTGCCTGCTCTCACCGCTGCGCAATCCGGATCTGGGCTGCCAGGCTCTGGAGGCACTGTTCGCTGAGCTGTTCGGCATCGAGCGCACCATGTGGCTGGAAAACGGCCATCTGGCCGGTGACGACACCGACAGCCATATCGACACCCTGGCGCGGTTCTGCAACCCCACCACCATCGCCTACGTCTCGTGCGACGATCCGCACGACGAGCATTTCCACGAGCTGAAGGAGATGGAGGCGGAGCTGCGCTGCCTGCGCGATGCCGACGGCAGGCCCTACACCCTGGTTCCCCTGCCCTGGCCCGAACCGCAACACGGCTCCTCCGGAGAGCGGCTGCCCGCCACCTACGCCAACTTCCTGATCATCAACGGCGCTGTGCTGGTACCACTGTATGGCACACCCCGGGACGAGCAGGCGCTGGCCGTACTGGCGGACTGCTTTCCGGATCGACAGATCATCGGGATCGACTGCCTGCCCCTGATCCGGCAGTACGGCAGTCTGCACTGCGCCACCATGCAGATCCCGGCGGATGATAAACTTCGGGACTCGCCATGAAAGTCGGGATGATACAGCAGCAGTGCCAAGAGGATGGCAGCGCCAATCTGGCAGCCACTGTAGCGGCCATCCGCGAAGCGGCACGAGAAGGCGCCGAGCTGGTCCTGCTCTGCGAGCTGCACGGCAGCCGCTACTTCTGCCAGAGAGAGGATCCCGCCAACTTCGACCTGGCCGAATCCATCCCGGGCCCCACCACGGAGCGGCTGGGCGCCCTGGCGGCGGAGCTGGGTCTGGTGATCGTGGCCTCCCTGTTCGAACGGCGCGCGGCCGGCCTCTATCACAATACCGCAGTGGTGCTGGAGCGTGACGGGACCATCGCCGGCTGCTACCGCAAGATGCACGTCCCTGACGATCCCGGCTACTACGAGAAGTTCTACTTCACACCGGGGGATCAGGGATTCCTCCCCGTCGAAACCTCCCTGGGCCGGCTCGGGGTGCTGATCTGCTGGGATCAGTGGTTTCCGGAGGCCGCCCGCATGATGGCCCTGGCCGGTGCCGAACTGCTGCTCTACCCCACCGCCATCGGCTGGGATCCCGCCGACCACAGCGCCGAACAGCAGCGCCAGCTGGATGCCTGGATCACGGTGCAGCGCAGCCACGCCATCAGTAACGGAATTCCTCTGCTGGCCTGCAACCGGATCGGATTCGAGCCGGATCCGGAGGGCGAGAGCGGCGGGATCCGGTTCTGGGGCAGCAGCTTTGCCTGCGGCCCGCAGGGGGAGATGCTGGTTCAGGGGAGCAGCGACAGGGAGGAGGTACTGATCGCCCGGATCGATCCCGGCCGCTGCGAGCAGGTACGGCGCATCTGGCCGTTCCTGCGTGACCGGCGCATCGACGCCTATCAGGATCTGCTGCAGCGCTACCGGGACGGTAGCCACCCTGATCGCCCTTGAAATTCGTCAGTTCAAGGCGAAAAATGGGAGTTTACGAGGGTAAATGACCATTTTTCAATGCAGAAATGGCGGATTTCAGGGGTGAGCTGAATGGTTACTCAAAAGTTAATATTGGCCGTTGGTCTGCCCCATACGCAGCGGCCCGCCGCGCGCCGTGGTCCAGAGCAGGCAGTTGGCGGCCGACCCCGGCACGGTGAAGATATCCATACCGTGCTCGAATGTCTGCACGAAGATCTCCAGAGCGCCATCCCCATCGAGATCACCAACCGCCGGTGCGGCGGGGGCCCCGTTCCCGTTTCCGTTGTATCCCGGATTGGGAAGGGGAATATCATGCAGCAGCGCGCCATCCGCGGCCAGGATCACCAGGTAACCGGAGTCCCGCACCTCTGGCGCGCCATAGGTGGTGAACAGCAGCTCCGGGGAACCGTCCTGGTTCAGATCGGCCACGGTGACCTCGGATGCATACATGACCGGCTTTCCGTGAGCAAAGTTGAAGCGCCAGATCTCCTTGCCAGCGGCGCTGTAGGCGTGGATGAAACCGTCGTTCAACGACACCACAATCTCCGGTGAGTCATCACCCTGGATGTTGACCGTGGTAGCGGCCGGGATTCCCTTGGGAGGGTACCACCCCTCCACCTCGATGGGCCGCCCTCCCCTGGGCAGCCTCTCCCAGCCCGGTTTACGCATCGCCGAGCGGCCGCCGTCCCCGTAGTTGCCCTCCAGCACCATGATAGCGTAGGCCTGGGTCTGGTAGGGCTCGTTCTTCTCTACGTTCGGCACCCCCAGCACCTCGTTCCTGCCATCGCCGTCGAGATCCACGATGTTGGGCGGTGACGCGGTCCACTGCAGCCACTCCTGGCTGCGCGGATGTGGCCAGTCGCCCTTGTGGAGATTGTAGTGGTTCTCCTCCACCTGCGGATCCGCCCAGCGGATGAACTGTCCCCAGGTCATCCGGTTGCCCCGGTAGGCGTTCTCCCGGTTACGGAACCAGGGGGAGGCGTCGATTGCCACACCATCGTGATTGAAAGCCTGGATATGGTGGTTGTCGTAGGTAACGATAATCTCCAGCTGGGGATCGTCATCTATGTCTCCCAGCGCGACGTTCAGTCCGTAGGCACCGTAACCCTGGTGACCGGCACCGTTGCGATCCGCATCACCACCCGGACCGGAACGGTTGTTGTAGCGCGGCCAGGCGGGAAAACCTGCGCCGGCGGGCTGATAGGTCGAGCCATCCGCAGACAGGACAAACACCTGGGCACCGCCCTGATCAGTGGGTGCGGTCTGGGTGGTGGTGGCCACCACCTCGATGGTGCCATCACCATCCAGATCGGCCGCGGCGAGGCCGCGCACCTCGGGGCGTCGTCCGGCGCTGGTGGTATCGGCCGGCCAACCGCTCTTGAGCTGCAGGCCGCCGTCGCGCCACTCGTAGGCATACACCTCATGCCGGTTGCCGTAGACTATCTCGACCACCCCATCCCCCTCCAGATCGGCAACCACATGAGGAGCATAGATCCGCCCCTGCCCGCCATCCGCCCGATCCAGCAGCATTCCGCTACTGTCATATACATAGAGGGAGTAGTAGGCGGCTATAAGCTCGTTGCTGCCATCGCCGTCCAGATCGGCGACCAGCGGTGAAGCGTACCAGCTGGTCTGGCCGGGCAGATTCATCAGCAGTCGCGGTGCGGCCACCTCCTCCCCGCTCCGCCGGGCGCCGCATACCGGGTTTCGCGCTCCGCCGGTGGAGCTGCCGCCGGTTATGACAATACCCGCGCCATCATCCGATGCGGAACTGCAGCCCGCCAACCACAGAAGCAGAACTGCACCCCATGCTCCGATCCCCGTGATGCGTCGGTACCGTAATCCCCGCCTGCTCATCTTTACAGATTCCCGTTCCATCGATTGACAATACACGGACATCGGTTTCCTTACTGCAGACGGATTCACAAAACAGCCGGGCAAATTACCGTAGCAGCATCAAAATATGGTTTAATTGCGGCCTATGTTCAAACCCCTGGAACTCTATATCGGCCTGCGCTACACGCGCGCCAAGCGCCGCAACCATTTCATCTCCTTCATATCCCTGATCTCCATGCTGGGCATTGCACTCGGGGTAACAGCCCTGATCACGGTGCTGTCGGTGATGAACGGCTTTCAGAACGAGGTGAGGGAGCGCATTCTGGGCATGGCGGCCCATGTCACCATAAGCGGACTGGATGGCCGGCTGCAGGACTGGCCCGAGGTGCTGGAGAAGACGCGTGGCTTTCCCCACGTTCTGGGCGGAGCCCCCTATATCCACGCGGAAGGTATGGTGGCCCTGGGAGACCGGGTGCAGGGCACCATGGTACGCGGTCTGCTGCCCTCCCAGGAACCACAGGTATCGGTGGTAGGGAGCAAGATGGTGGCGGGCACCCTGGAGGCGCTGCAGCCCGGCAGCTTCAACATCATCCTGGGCAGCGAGCTGGCCAAGACCCTTGGGGTTGGGGTGGGAGACAAGGTTACCCTGATCACCCCGAGCGCCAACGTCAGCCCGGCCGGAATCCTGCCGCGACTGAAACGCTTCACGGTGGCCGGAGTGTTCGAGGTGGGAATGTTCCAGTATGATAGCGGACTGGTACTGATCCACATCCGCGATGCGGCAAAACTCTACCGCTTCGACGACAGCGTCAGCGGAGTGCGCCTCAAGCTGGACGACATGTTCCTGGCGCCGCAGGTGGCGGCGGAACTGGCCGATCTGCTTGGCGAATGGTACTGGGTCAACGACTGGACCCGCAGCCATACCAACTATTTCCGCGCCCTCAAGATAGAGAAGACCGCCATGTTCATCATCCTGCTGCTGATCGTGGCGGTGGCGGCATTCAACATCATCTCCACCCTGGTGATGGTGGTTACGGACAAGCAGGGGGACATCGCCATCCTGCGTACTCTGGGAGCCTCTCCTTCCAGCATCATGGGGATCTTCGTGGTGCAGGGGGTGGTGATCGGCATGGTGGGTACCATGCTGGGAATTTTCGGCGGAGTCTCCCTGGCATTGAACATCGACACCATAGTGCCGGCCATCGAGAGCACCTTCGGGATCCACTTTCTGCCCGCCAGCGTCTATTACATCAGTGAGCTGCCCTCCGAGCTGCGCTGGAGCGAGGTGATCACCATAGCCACCCTGGCCTTCGCGCTCAGTATGCTGGCAACCATCTACCCCGCCTGGCGCGCGTCCCGGGTGCAGCCGGCGGAGGCGTTGCGCTATGAGTAACGTTCTGGAGTGCCGCGACCTCTCCCGTACCTTCCACGAGGGGGGATTGACGGTGGAGGTATTGCGAAACGTGAATTTTGCCGTGGAGAAGGGGGAGCGGATCGCCATAATCGGCGCCTCTGGCTCCGGCAAAAGCACCCTGCTGCACCTTCTGGGCGGCCTGGACAACCCTACCAGCGGCGAGATCTGGATCGACGGCGAGGAGATGTCCAGCCTCAGCGATACCCGCCGGGGACGGCTGCGCAACCGGGCCCTGGGTTTCGTCTATCAGTTTCACCACTTGCTGCCGGAGTTCAGTGCGCTGGAGAATGTCGCCATGCCTCTGCTGATCCGGGGGCTATCCACCACCGAGGCCAGCAAACGGGCCGCGGAGATGCTGGCGCGGGTGGGACTGCAGGAGCGGCTGCGCCATCGCCCCGGCGAGCTGTCCGGCGGGGAACGTCAGCGCGCCGCCGTCGCCCGCGCACTGGTGACCAATCCCCAATGTATCCTGGCGGACGAGCCCACCGGCAACCTGGACAACCGCACCGCGGGCCAGGTCTACGAGCTGATGGTGGAGCTGAACCGGGAACTGGGCACCAGCCTCGTGGTAGTCACCCATGACATGCAGCTGGCGCGGCAGATGGACAGGGTACTGGCACTCGAGGATGGCCAGCTTGCCAGCCCTTGAATCCCCCTGTACCTACCAGCTCCACATCCATCTCTCCCGCAGCATAACCATTCCGGTGGGGGCATTGGGAAACTGCCACTTCCCCGCCGGGAAGTATCTGTACACCGGCAGCGCCAGGCGCAACATGGAGGCGCGCATTCGCCGCCACTGCAGCAAGAACAAAAAGCTGCGTTGGCACATCGACTACCTGCTGCGCCACTCCGCAGCTTCGGTGGTGAGCGTCACGCGCTCGACGACTCCCGAATGTAAATTGAACCAGGCCGTCGCCGGAGAGATCCCCGTTCCCGGTTTCGGCGCATCGGACTGCCGCAACGGCTGCATATCGCACCTCAAACTCATCGATCCAGCATAGCCCTTCTCATTGGCGCATACCGGCGCCCCATTCGGGTCGTAATGAAACACCCAGGCATGGCTCCAAGGCATACCGCTTTCGTCCTCAGCGGAACATTTTTCCAATAAAATTCAACCGTTGCGATTTCAAACACCGCACATTGGATTCAGTCTACGATATTTTTTGCAAAAAGAGTGTAAAGATACCCCTCCGGCGGGCCGATGTTGCGGGAAGAATCCATGCCACTGGCACCCCGTAACCCTGAAGAGGAGAACAAAATTGAAAAACACAAAACTGAAAATGCTGGCCGCGCTTGTATCGTCTTCGCTGCTGATAAGTGGCTGCGGTGACAGCTCTTCCCTGAATCAACTCGATACCAGTAACCCCGGGGCCCCGGGGAGTGGTAATGCGGAAAATGGCAACTCCGGGGATGAAAACCCCTTTGTCGGAACCTCTTCGATCTCCGGGGCCATCTCCCTGTCCTCACTGAGCGGATCCGATGCGAATGCGGTAAACGGGGCTACCGCCCAGTTCAAGCAGATGTCCGCTGCCAATGTGCGTGCTCTCGATGCGACCAGCAATGCCATAGTCAAGCTATATGTTGTTGGTTCGAACGGAGAGCTCCAGGATACCGGGATCGACTGTTCGTTCGACAAACAGTCTGACGACAATGGCAACCCGAGGTACAGCTGCCCCAACGTGGCAGACGGAAAACAGTATGTGGTCAAGTACCTGCGCCTGCTGGAGGGTAACAGGGCGCTGGAGATGAAAGTGAATGTCGAGGTTCCCGAGGGTGCTCCTTCTGCCGAGGGTGGTGAAATATCTCCGGAATCTACTGTAGTGGTGGATACCATCATCAACGCCATCCTGACCGCCACGGAAGGCAAGAATATAGATCCGGAGGTGGTAAATGACATAGTCAAATCGGTGAAACAGGCGGTGATCAATCTGGTCCGCAGCGGTGCCGTACAGATACCATCCATGATCGTGGATGCTCCCAAGGATGCATCCGGCAACTATATCAGCGATGTTACCCGCCTCAAGTCCGGCGACGATGTGGACTATGGAACCAACGAGCAACTGCAGTCGGCTGCGGGCAATCTGTTGTCGGACGAATCCGTTGCCAACGAAGTGGATGCCGTCAAGGTGGAGATCGGTGTTCGTGAGCTGGAGCGCATCGATTCCTCCAGC
>DRMK01000323.1 GCA_011322575.1 Gammaproteobacteria bacterium | reverse complement strand
GTGATGGATATCCGCTTCGAGTTTCTCAACTCGGAGGTGAATCCCCAGTTCGCCAATATCGTCAGCCCGTCGGAGATCGTGGTGGTGACCAGCTTCCATGTGGAGATGGACGGCGGCAGCGGCGACATCCATATAACCATGCCCTACTCCATGCTGGAGCCGATCCGCGACATCCTGGACACCGGGATGCAGAGCGAGCGCACCGAGACCGACGATCGCTGGCTCAACACCGTGCGGGAGGAGCTGGAGGATATGGATGTCTGCCTGAGCGTGAACCTGGCCGAGACGGAGCTGACCCTGCGCGAACTGGCCGAGTTGGAGCCGGGGGACATCATCCCCATCGAGATGCCGGAGCAGGTGCTGGTGAGGGCGGAGAACATTCCGGTATTCCGCGCCAGGTACGGAACCTCGGGCAGCAGGTGGGCTGTCAGGATAACTGAGCTGGTCGAGCGCCCGGCGCAGACCGGTTTTCGATGAATCGCACCAGAGGGGAGGTAACAGCAGTGAGCGCAGAGGCAGAGATCGAACAGCCGCTTCAGGAGAGTCCTGAACCGGCGCAGGAAGAGGGGAAGGAGGATGCCCTCGACCAGCTGCTCGCGGAGGAGGCTGCCGCCCGCTCCGAAAGCGGGGAGGAGCAGGAGGATACAGCGCAGCCATCCCAGCCGGAGCAGGAGGAGGATCCGTGGGCGGAAGCGCTGGCCGAGCAGCTGGAGGAGGAGGCGGATGCCGCCAAGGGATCCGCGCAGCAGGGCGGTGGCGGCGAAGGCTACTCCCCGGCGCCTCTTGACCCGCTGGAGGAGACGGCCACCAGCGGTGCCGGCGGCGCCAGGGATGTGGAGCTGGACCTCATCCTGGATATTCCGGTAACCATCGCCATGGAGATCGGCCGCACCAAAATCAACATCCGCAACCTGCTGCAGCTGAACCAGGGGTCGGTGGTAGAGCTGGACCGGCTGGCCGGGGAGCCGCTCGACGTGATGGTAAACGGCAAGCTGATCGCCCACGGGGAGGTGGTGGTGGTGAACGAGAAGTTCGGGATCCGCGTCACCGACGTGGTAAGCCCCCAGGAGCGGATCAAGAACCTGAAACGATGAGAAGGATCGAGCTGTCACTGCTGGGCTGGTTCTGTATGCTGCCCCTCTCCGCGCAGGCCGATGATGCGGCGAAACTGCAGCGCCTGGAGGGCAGCCCGGTGGACGCCGGCGCCCTGTTGCAGCTGGTGTTGGGGTTGCTGCTGGTGCTGGCCGTGATCGTCCTGGTGGCCTGGCTGCTGCGCCGCATGCCTGGCTGGAGCGGTGGCGCTGGCGGTGCGTTGAAGATGGTGGCCAGCCTGCCGGTGGGACAGCGCGAAAGGGTGGTGGTGGTACAGGTGGGAGAGCAGCAGCTGCTGCTGGGAGTATCCCCCGGCCAGGTGGAGATGCTGCATGTGCTGGAGCAACCGCTGCCGGATCACGCCGGCCCGCTCTCCGGGGGGGAGAGCTTCTCCCGCAAGCTGTCCCGGGCCATGGGCAAGCGGGGAATGCCGCGGTGATGCTGCGCGCCCCGCAGGCTGTCCCGAGACCGATATACCTGGCCGCCGGGTTGATGGTGGGCGGTCTCCTGTTCTGCATGGAGGCCGGCGCCGCCCAGGAGGCGCTGCCCGCGGTAACCGTGAGCGGAGCCGACGGCAAGACCTACAGCATTACGCTGCAGCTGCTGGCGCTGATGACGGCGCTTACCTTCCTGCCGGCAGCGCTGATCATGATGACATCTTTCACGCGCATCGTCATCGTGTTCGCCATCCTGCGCCAGGCGCTGGGGATGCCCACCACGCCATCCAACCAGATCCTGATCGGCCTGGCGCTGTTTCTCACCTTCTTCATCATGACGCCGGTGCTGGATCGCATCAACCGGGACGCGCTGCAGCCCTACCTGGAGGATCGGATGGAGTTCCAGGAGGCGGTGGACAGCGCCTCCCGTCCGCTCAAGACCTTCATGCTGGGGCAGACCCGCGACAACGACCTGGCCCTGTTCGTGCGCCTCTCGGGGCGGCAGGAGGGGTTCGAGTCTCCGGAGGATGTGCCGCTGCGCATCCTGCTGCCGGCATTCGTCACCAGTGAGCTGAAGACCGCGTTCCAGATCGGGTTCCTGCTGTTCGTTCCGTTCATCATTATAGATCTGGTGGTGGCCAGCGTGCTCATGTCCATGGGCATGATGATGCTCTCCCCCATGATCATCTCCCTGCCGTTCAAGCTGATGCTGTTCGTGCTGGTGGATGGTTGGTCACTGATCATGAGTACCCTGGCGGCGAGTTTCTATGTCTCCTGAGCTGATCGTCGCGGTGTTCCAGCAGGCGCTGGAGCTGCTGGTGCTCATGGTCTCGGTACTGCTGCTGCCGGCGCTTGGCGTGGGGCTGCTGGTGAGCATGTTCCAGGCGGCCACCCAGATCAACGAGATGACCCTCAGTTTCATCCCCAAGCTGCTGATTACCCTGGCGGTGCTGGCGCTGGCCGGGCGCTGGCTGGCGCAGATGCTGGCCGACTATACAACGCGCCTGTTCGAGGCCATTCCCACCCTGATAGGCTGAGCCGGCCATGACCTTCACCAGCGCCGAGATCACCGGCTGGATCGGCTCCCTGCTGTGGCCCCTGTTCAGAATCGGGGCGCTGGTGATGAGCGCCCCCATAACCTCCTCCCGGACAGTGCCGGTGCGGGTGCGGCTGTTCATTACCCTGGCGCTCACCTTGGTGATCGCTCCCCAGATTCCGCCGCCGCCGCGGCTGGATCCGTTCAGCTCCATGACCCTGCTGCTGATCGTCCAGCAGGTTCTGATCGGTGTAGCGATGGGAACCGCGCTGCAGCTGGTGTTCGCCGCCATCGTCACCGGAGGGCAGATTGTCGCCTACCAGATGGGTCTCGGTTTCGCATCCATGGTGGATCCGCAGAGCGGGGTGACGGTACCGGTGGTATCCCAGTTCTATCTGCTGGCCGCCTCCCTGTTCTACCTGGCCTTCGACGGGCACCTCATCCTTATCGAGGTGGTGGCGCAGAGCTTCCACAGCATGCCCATCGCGCCCGACGGGCTTACCCGCGAAGGGATGTGGCAGCTGGTCTCCTGGGGGAGCGAGATGTTTGCCGGAGCGGTGCTGATCGCCATTCCCACGGTGGCGGCCATCCTGGTGGTCAACATCGCTTTCGGAGTGATGAGCCGCGCGGCTCCCCAGCTCAACATCTTCGCGGTGGGTTTTCCGGTCACCCTGACCTTCGGCTTCGTGGTGATGATGTTCACCTTTCCATCACTCATGCCGCAGACCGGCCGTCTGGTGCAGGATGTGCTCGTGCTGGTTCGGACCATGACCGGAGGAGGATAGGCCGTGGCGCAGAACGACGGCCAGGAGCGTACCGAACAGGCAACCCCCAAACGCCTGCGCGAGGCGCGTGAAAAGGGGCAGGTGGCCCGCTCGCGGGAGCTCACCACCATGGCCATGCTGCTCTCCAGCGCCGGTGCCCTCCTGTTCACCTGGTTCCGCTGGCGACCGGGCCGACCCACGGTGCGGAGGGGATATCCGTTGAATCACCACCCCACCTGACGTACACCTCCATGTCCCAGTTTGAAGGTACGCACCCGATGTACTTCAGGGTGTCAAACGAACATGAACCT
>DRMK01000322.1 GCA_011322575.1 Gammaproteobacteria bacterium | reverse complement strand
CTGAACAAGCGTGGCATATTACAATAAACCCGCATTTCCCACCAGGACGGGGGAAAGGCGGGTAAATCCGCCACTACCGTATTGGCATGGCCGCCCTTCATGCTAAGCTACGCAGCTTTGCAACAGAGAGAAATCTTGAGAATCAGGCTTTCATGAGCAGCAGCTACAACGCGTCAGAAATCGAGATCCTCAGCGGGCTCGACCCGGTCCGCAAGCGGCCTGGCATGTACACCGATACCGCGCGCCCCAATCATCTGGCCCAGGAGGTGATCGACAACAGCGTGGACGAGGTCATTGCCGGCCATGCCGACACCATCGGGGTGACCCTGCACAAGGATGGCGCCATGACCGTATCCGACAACGGGCGCGGCATGCCCGTGGACCTCCACCCCGAGGAAGGGGTGAGTGGCGTGGAGGTGATCCTCACCCGCCTCCATGCCGGCGGCAAATTCTCCAGCAAGAACTACCGCTTTTCCGGCGGGCTGCACGGCGTCGGGGTATCCGTGGTCAACGCCCTGTCGGAAAGCCTGGAGGTCACCATCAAGCGCGGCGGGCAGGAATACCGCATGACCTTCGCCCACGGCGAGAAGGCCTCCGAATTGGAGGTGCTGGGCAAGGTGGGCCGGCAGAACACCGGCACCACCATCCGCTTCAAGCCCGACCCGCGCTATTTCGATTCGGCGAAGTTCTCCGTATCGCGCCTCAAGCGCCTGTTGCGCGCCAAGGCCGTGCTGGCCCCGGGCCTGACCATCCGCTTTCACGACGAGAACAGTGGCGAGAAGGCCGAATGGTATTACGAGGCGGGGCTGCGCGACTATCTGCTTGGGGAGTTCGAGGGGATCGAGGTTCTGCCACGGGAGCCCTTCATGGGGCACATGGAAGGCAACGCCGAGGCCGTGGACTGGGCGGTGCTGTGGCTGCCCGAGGGAGGGGAACCCGTCACCGAGAGCTATGTCAACCTGGTGCCCACGGCCCAGGGCGGCACCCACGTCAACGGTTTCCGCACCGGCCTCACGGACGCCATTCGCGAGTTCTGCGAATTCCGCAACCTGGTGCCGCGCGGGGTGAAGATCTCCCCCGACGACGTGTGGGACCGCGTCAGCTATGTGTTGTCGGTGAAGCTCGCCGATCCGCAGTTTTCCGGGCAGACCAAGGAGCGCCTCTCTTCCCGCGAGTGCGCGGCCTTCGTCTCCGGGGTGGTGAAGGACAGCTTCAGCCTGTGGCTCAACCAGCACGTGGAGAGCGGCGAGACCATCGCCACGCTGGCCATCAACCACGCCCAGGCGCGCCTGCGCGCGGGGCGCAAGGTGGCGCGCAAGAAAGCCGCCTCCGGCCCCGCCCTGCCGGGCAAGCTGGCGGACTGCACGGCCCAGGATCCCGGCAGCGCCGAACTGTTTCTGGTGGAGGGGGACTCGGCGGGCGGCTCGGCCAAGCAGGCGCGCGACCGCCAGTTCCAGGCCATCATGCCCCTGCGCGGCAAGATCCTCAATACCTGGGAGGTGGAGCCCGGCGATGTGCTGGCCTCCCAGGAGGTGCATGATATCTCTGTGGCCATCGGCGTGGAGCCCGGCTCCAATGACCTCAGTAAGCTGCGTTACGGCAAGATCTGCATCCTGGCGGACGCCGACTCCGACGGCGCCCACATCGCCACCCTGCTGTGCGCCCTGTTCGTGCGCCACTACCGCCCGCTGATCAAGGCCGG
>DRMK01000321.1 GCA_011322575.1 Gammaproteobacteria bacterium | reverse complement strand
TCGCGCTCCCTCGCCATGCTGGAGATCCTGGTCCACTACGAGGAGTACGAGCTGCTCGCCGACCACTTCGTCTGCATACCGCTGACGATCCCTCCGAAGTGCATCCTGGAGCTGGACGAGCCACTGCCAGACGACTGGCGCACCGATCCGCCCCCGCCATCCACCCGCGCCCTCGGCACCGGCTGGCTGGAAAGCATGACCTCCCTGGCGCTGCGGGTTCCCAGTACCGTGATACCCGCCGAAGCGAACTACCTCATCAATCCGCTGCACCCCGATATCCATCGGCTGGAGATCGGCGATGCCGAGCCTGTGGACATCGATCCGCGTCTCTTGGCTAACCACCCTGATCCACTTTCTACTGCGCAGGCTCCACCACCGTCTCCCCGCTCTCCCGGTCGATGAGAAACAGCAGCTCGCAATACTCCTCCCGGGGCTCCACGGGGGTGGGATCGTCGATACAGCAGCTACCGGCGATGATCCCGTTATAGAACAGGCCGGCCTTTACCCGGATGCGCCGGCCATCCTCCCGGCAGCTCAACACCACCACATCCAGCACGCCGTCCAGGGCTACGCTACCGTGGCGGAGCTGCCGCTGCAGCGGCAGGTCGTCGACCCCCGACGCCTTGACCTCGGCCTTGAACGCCCCGGCAAAGCCGGGACTCCCCCAGGAGTCAAGACACTCTCTCAGTTTCATGGACGTTACTCCCGTTGCACTCTCTCCATTTAACGGCTGGACTGTTGATCCGGCCTTCCACCAGTCGTGATAGTATTCATGCGAGACAGTATGGGCAACGGTGGTCCACCAGTGCAACGGAGAACCGGACAGCGCTCTCCCCAGCATGGATCGATCACCGCCCGGTGAAATGGAGCCCCGCCAATGAACGTTACCACCTCTCCTCCCAAGCGCATCCATATTCTGCTGGCCTGCCTGCTCCTCCCGGGCGTGCTCCCCGCCGCATCCGGGGAGATGGAGCAGGGCAAGCGGTGGCTGAACGCCTGGCGGGAGACCACCCCCATGCAGAAGGTCCGCTCCAGCGCCGCCTTCTACACCGCCAACGGCGTTATCTACATGATCGGCGGCATCGGCGGCGAGGTGGTGCGGGGAAGGCCGGGAGATGATGTGGCGGACGCCACCACCCGCATGTTCATGCGCTCCACGGAGTTTGCGCGCATCCGGCCGGACGGCAGCCTGTCGGAGTGGAAAGCGGGCCCGGAGCTCAACGAGAAGCGGGGCTACTTCTCCGCGGCGGGAAAGGGGAGGTATATCTACGTGGCGGGAGGAGCCCACGGCGCCTTCGGCAAGGCGCTGCTCGACAGCGTAGAGCGGGCCGAGATCAGACCGGACGGCACCCTCGGGCCGTGGCAGCTGGAGAAACAGCGTCTCAACATTCCCAGACGCTGCGTGAAGCTGGTGGTGGTGGGGGATTATCTGTACGCCTTCGGCGGCTTCGGCGGCATACTCCTGGATACGGTGGAACGCGCCAGAATCCAGCCGGACGGCTCCCTGGGAGAGTGGCTGGTGGAGAACAACCGCTTCACCATGCCCCGCTACATCCAGGGGGTGGCCCGCGTGGGTGACAGCGTCTTCCAGATTGGGGGGCACAACAAGGAGACCGGCTCCGGCTTCAGCGAAGTGGAGTGGAGCAGACCGGATCAGGAGGGGTTCTTCGCCCCGTGGAGCAGCGCCGCGCCCCTGCAGAAAGGGCGTTTCGGCCCGGCCATCGCGGTGCGCGGCAGCGCCATTTACGCCCTGGGAGGGCTGGCCGGTCCGGCCTATCTGGACAGCGTGGAGAGAACCAGCGTGAATGGAGATGGACGGCTCTCCCCCTGGCGCTACACCACCCCCCTTCCAAAGCCGCTGGAGGGAGCGGCCGCAGTGGTAGCAGGAGAGAATATCTACGTGATTGGCGGGGCAAACCGAAGCGGATTTCAGAACACCGTCTACTACGCCTCCTTCAACCAGGAGGGAGAGATCGGCTATCTGGCCTCGGCCGAGGAGGCGGCCCAGCACGACAGGGCCGTGGCGGAAAAGGCGAAGCGCCCACCCTTACCCAACCAGGGGGTGGTGCTGGAGCACATCAGAAAGACCCAGTACAGCTACCTGAAGGTCGAGATGGACAACGGCGCGCGGATCTGGCTGGCAGGCCCGGAGCAGGATCTGAAGCCGGGCACCCGCATCGGTTTCTCCGAAGGGATGGTGATGAGAAACTTCCACAGCAAGAGCCTCGATCGCACCTTCCCGTCCATCCTGTTCGTTGGCGAGATACGGGCGGTGAAGGGCGCGCCTTGACCCGGCGCCGCGGTGGAGCTCATGCAGTGCGAAGCTCCGCCCTGGCAGAGGTGATGACCCGCAACGCGGAGCGCAACAACAGGATGGAGAGCCCCGATGCCACCAGGAGATCCGGCCAACCGGAGTTTGCGAGCCACACGGCACCGGCGGCCAGAAACACCGACAGGTTGCCGGCGATGTCATTGCGTGAACACTCCCAGACCGAGCTCATGTTGATATCCTCGTGACGGTGACGCCACAGGAGCAGCAGACAGATCAGGTTGGCGGCGAGCCCCACCGCGCTGAACAGGCCCATCACCTCGAAGAGAGGGACAGCAGGATTGACGAGCAGCCGGTAGGCGATCTGCGCCATCACCGCCAGCGCCGCCAGCAGGATCAGCCCTCCCTTGAACAGCGCCACCCGCGCCTTGGCGCTGCTGCTTCCGGCCACCACGTAGAGACTGAGGCCGTAGGTGAGCGCATCACCGAGATTGTCGAGACTGTCCACCAGCAGGGCGGTGGAACGGCCATAGAGCGCCGCGCCCGCGATCACCAGAAACATCACCGCGTTGATGGCTAGCACCGTGCGCAACGTGCCCCGCTGCCGCTCCCGCAACCGCTCCAGAGAACACTCCTGATCGCAGCATCCACCCACGCTAACACCAGCTGGCCAGACCCTCGGGGCGCTCCAGCAGCTCGCGGATGTTGGCCTCGAGGATCTTGTATCCCACATTGCCGTAGAGCTTCTGGCGCCCCTCATTGAAGATGTAGGTGGGGCTGCCCTCCACCTTCAACTCGTCACGCAGCCGCAGATCGGCGCACAGCGCAGCCATGGCGGAGCCGTCGTGGAGCAGCTTGAGAAGCGGGTCGCGCGGGATCTCCAGCGCCTCGGCCAGGCGGGACTGGCAGTGCGCACTGCCCACATCCTCCATCTCCCGGAAAAAGGCGAGGCGCAACCGCCAGATGGCCTCCTCATAAAGGCTCCGCCCCTCGAACCGATCCACCGGCTCCGCGCTGATGATCCCCTCCCGCTCCAGCAGCTCCACCGCCTTCAGATACAGATGGGCGCTGGCGGAGCTCTTGGGAACATTCCTGCTCCAGAGCCCGTCGGCCACCTCCACATGGGGAAAGCTCTGGCACACCTGGGCCACATGCCGGCCGAAACCGGCAAATCCCCCCTTATCCTGCCACCCTTTGCCTATGCGCTCCTCGACACAACCAAAGATGGGTATGAAATGATAACTGATGCGGATCTGGGGGCCGAAACGCCGCCTCAATTCATCCAGACGGATCTGGGCGGTGTAGGCCCAGACGCACAGCACATCGGTAAAGTAGGCCACATGAAGCGGTTCCCTGTTTTTATTCATCTTGCTGCTCCAGGTTCACAATTGCATTCTACAAAAGCGCCACTTGGACAATTCTACAGCAACTTTCTCCAACACGGGGCGCCGGTAACAAGCCCTTACTTCCACCCACCGTTCCTCACCCCGCTCCGTAGTAACAACTTCAAGCATCGCATATCAGTATAAGCTAAAGTTCCTCATTAACCAGCCGATACCCCTGTCAATTCCTGGAACAAGGAGGAGCAGAACCATGAAAAAGAACTGGACGACCTGGAAAAAGACACTGGACCACCTCCTCCGCTGCAAACTCTCCCTTGACGGTTTCACTGGAGACAGGGGGCAATTACCGTGAAGCCCAAAGTCCAGCCAACCGGAATTGAGATTCCCATTTCAGAAAGTCACCTGATCGTCTCCAAAACAGATACCAAGGGGCGTATCGTCTATGCCAACAAGGTGCTGATCGATGTGACCGGTTACCGGGAAGAGGAGCTGCTTGGGGTGCAGCACAACATCATCCGCCATCCAAAGATGCCGCGCGGCATGTTCAAAATACTGTGGGACTACATACGCGACGGTCGTGAGTACAACGGCTTCATCATGAACCTGTGCAAGAACGGCAGCTTTTACTGGGTCTATACCAACGTCACCCCCAGTCACGATTCCTCCGGAAACCTGATTGGCTATTACTCCGCGCGGCGCAAATGCAACCGCGATGCGCTTCAAGTAATAGAGCCACTGTACCGCGACATGCTAAATGCAGAAAACCAGGCAGGGGCAAAAGCGGCAATCGATGCATCCATGAACGTCCTGAACGGCCTGCTTGCCGACAAAGGAGTCAGCTATGACGAACTGGTCTGTACGCTTCAACATTGACCAATTGATTCTCGCCAGTACCCTCTGCGCCATACTTCTGGCCGGTTATGAAATCTGGCGCGCGGGACCGGATTCCCTCGTGCTGCTCACCTCTGCCGTAATCCTTGGAAGCCTGTTCCTGATCTACTGGCAGCTACGGGAGAATCACAAGGTAGATCGGAAAATCATCGACCTCTGCGAGCTCATGGCACAGGGAGAGCTGGAGCACCGCATCACCGGGATACCGCTTTCCCTCCCTTCATCCCGAGCCGCCTGGGCGCTGAACAGCGCCCTGGACCAGGTGGAGGTATACATGCGGGAGACCGCTACGATGGTCAAATACCAGAACCAGCATAAATTCTACCGCAAGGTTCTGACAAACGGCATGCGGGGCTTGTTCAGAAGCGGGCTTCAGCAGCTGGGGAAATCCCTAGCAGAGCTGGAGAAAGGCTACTGGCACAATACCCATCGTGAAATGCAGGCCCGGATAGCCGAGGCCAAGACCGCCGGTCTGCTGGACAATCTACAGGACGTCCAGCGGGACCTGATGGCGGTTACCGACGAAATGAAGGACATAGCGCGCAAATCAGGGGAGGCTGCCAGCAACGCCGAGCAGAGCAGGGATGCCGTCCAGCGGGTAATAGAGAATGGTCGCCACATAGACTCCAGCATAGCCGGCCTGCGCGAAACATCGAATGATCTCAGGGACAGTAGTGAAGCCATTACCAGGGTGGTGGGCCTGATAACCAACATCGCTGAACAAACCAACCTGCTCGCGCTGAACGCTGCCATTGAGGCGGCGCGGGCCGGGGAACATGGTCGTGGCTTCGCGGTGGTGGCTGATGAGGTACGGGCCCTGGCCAAGAATACCAAGGATGCCATCTCAGAGGTTGGAACCATCGTGGAAAAGGTGGTGGAAACAAGCCACAAGATTGCCTCTGACTCCAAACAGATCCATGACCTGAGCAGCGTGAGCAACGAACTGGTGGCAAATTTCGAACACTCCTTCACCAACTTTGCAGAAATGGCCCGGCATACTCACCAGTGGGTCTCCCACTCCGACATGGTAACCAATGTATCATTGACCAAGGTCGATCACCTGCTCTACATGCAGCGAGCCTACCGCGCCATGGAAAAGGGAGCAG
>DRMK01000320.1 GCA_011322575.1 Gammaproteobacteria bacterium | reverse complement strand
CCTGCAGATCAAGGTGAATGACGCCGGGATCATCGAGGATGCCCGCTTCAAGACCTATGGCTGCGGCTCGGCCATAGCCTCCAGCTCGCTCCTGACCGAGTGGGTCAAGGGCAAGACGCTGGATCAGGCGTCGGAGATCAAGAACAGCGACATCGCCGAGGAGCTGGCCCTGCCGCCGGTCAAGATCCACTGCTCGGTGCTGGCGGAGGATGCCATCAAGGCGGCCATCTCCGACTACCACTCGAAGCAGAAACAGCAGGAGAGCGGAGACACGGATCGGGAGGAGGTGGCCTGATGGGGATCTCCCTGACTCCAGCGGCGGCGGAGCATGTGCGCAAGTTCATCGCCAAGCGCGGCAAGGGGATCGGGCTGCGATTGGGGGTTCGCACCTCCGGCTGTTCCGGCATGGCCTATGTGCTGGAGTTCGCCGATCAGATCGAGAGCGACGATCAGGTGTTCGAGCAGCACGGGGTCAAGGTGGTGGTGGATCCCAAAAGCCTGCTCTATCTGGACGGCACCGAGGTGGACTATGCCCGCGAGGGGCTCAACGAGGGGTTTCGCTTCAACAATCCCAACGTCGCCAACCAGTGTGGTTGCGGGGAAAGCTTCAGCGTGTGAACCATTTCGAGCTGTTCGGCCTCCCGCCCCGATTCGATCTGGATCCCGCGCTGCTCGGGGAGCGCTACCGGGAGCTGCAGCGGGCCTTCCACCCCGATAGGTTCGCAGGTGCCACACCCCAGGAGCGTCGCCTCTCGGTACAGCGGGCGGCGCAGGTGAACCTCGCCTACCATACCCTCAGGGATCCCCTGGAACGGGCCCGCTACCTGCTGGAGCTGCACGGCATACGCAGCGGTGAAGGGGGTGGCCAGATGGATCAGGAGTTCCTGATGCAGCAGATGGAGATGCGCGAGGCGCTGGCGGATGTGCGCAACCGTCCGGATCCCGCCGCGGCGCTTGCACAGATCGCAAGCGAGGCAAAGCGGATGCGCAACGCCGTGGTGCAGCAGCTCTCCCGCCAGTTCGGCGAGGATTCCGAACGCTCCCTGGCGGCCGCCAGCCAGAGCGTGAACAAGCTCATGTTTCTCAACAAGATCCTGCAAGAGGTTGATGAAACAGAAGAGGAACTTTCCAGCTAGACCATGACACTGTTACAGATCAGCGAACCCGGGCGCTCCCCCGAGCCGCACCAGCGGCGGCTGGCCGCCGGGATCGACCTGGGCACCACCAACTCGCTGGTGGCCACCGTGCGCAGCGGGGGCCCGGTGACCCTGCCCGACAGCGCGGGACACCACCTGCTGCCCTCCGTCGTGCACTACCGCAAGGGCGCTCCCCCCCTGGTAGGGGAGGAGGCCCGGCGCCATCTTGCTACCGATCCGCAAAACACCATCAGCTCCATCAAGCGGATGATGGGCAAGGGGAGCGCCGACATCACCGGTTCCGGCCAGCGTCTGCCCTACCGGCTGGTGGAGGGTGACTCGGCCGTACCCCGTCTGCACACCGCGGGCGGGGAGTTCAGCGCGGTGGAGATCTCCGCCGAGATCCTGCGCGCGTTGCGCCGGCGCGCCGAGCAGAGCCTGGGGGGTGAGCTGTACGGGGTGGTGATCACCGTACCGGCCTACTTCGACGACGCCCAGCGCCAGGCCACCCGCGACGCCGCTCGGCTCGCCGGCCTGAATGTGCTGCGCCTGCTCAACGAGCCCACCGCCGCCGCGGTGGCCTACGGCCTGGAGCAGGGGGCGGAGGGGATCTATGTGGTATATGACCTGGGGGGAGGCACCTTCGATGTCTCCCTGCTGCGGCTCTCCAGGGGGGTGTTCGAGGTGCTGGCCACTGCGGGGGATACCGCGCTGGGGGGAGACGACATGGACCTGCTGGTGGCGCGCTGGATCATGCGGCAGGCCGGGATCGGGGATGACGCCGGTCATCACCAGCTGCGCCGGCTTCTCGCCGCCGCGCGCGGCGCGAAGGAGGGTCTTACCACGGCCGGGAGCGTATCCCTGGAGGTGGAGCTGGAGGGCGGCGGCCGCTGGAGAGGGCAGCTGAGCCGCAGCCGGTTCGAGCAGCTGGTAGAGCCTCTGATCAAAAAGACCCTGGCCCCCTGCCGGCGCGTGCTGCGGGATGCATCGGTGGCGGCGGATCAGGTGCGCGAGGTTATCCTGGTTGGAGGCTCCACCCGGGCACCGCTGGTGCAGAGACTGGTGGGGGAGTTCTTTGGAAAGGAGCCGCTGGACGGCGTGGATCCCGACAGGGTGGTGGCCATCGGAGCCGCCATTCAGGCCGATATCCTGGCCGGAAACAAGCCGGATCAGGAGATGCTGCTGCTGGATGTAACCCCGCTGTCGCTTGGACTGGAGACCATGGGCGGACTGGTGGAGAAGGTGATTCCGCGCAACACCCCCATCCCCGTATCGCGCGCCCAGGAGTTCACCACCTACAGGGATGGCCAGACGGCGATGGCCATCCACGTCCTGCAGGGGGAGCGGGAGCTGGTCAGCGACTGCCGCTCCCTGGGGCGCTTCGAGCTGCGCGGCATACCGCCCATGGTGGCCGGCGCGGCGCGCATCCGGGTCACTTTCCAGGTGGATGCTGACGGTCTGCTGTCGGTCTCGGCCCGGGAGGAGACCAAGGGGGTCGAAGCCAGCATTCAGGTAAAGCCTTCCTATGGCCTGACCGACAGCGAGATCGAGCAGATGCTGAAGGACTCCCTGGCCCACGCCAGCGAGGATGTGGCGGCGCGCACCCTGCGGGAACAGCAGGTGGAGGCGGATCGGGTGCTGGAGGCCCTGAAAACAGCCCTGGATGAGGATGGGGAGAGCCTGCTGGACAGCGGGGAGCGGACCGCCATAGAGGAGGCGATGGAGGAGCTGCGCGGCGCCCGGGAGGGCAGCGATGCGCGAGAGATCAAACGCGCCATCAAGCGGCTGGAGCAGCGCAGCCAGGCCTTCGCCGCACGGCGCATGGATGCCGGGATAAAAAGGGCGCTACAGGGGCATGCGCTGGAAGAGGTGGCGGGACCGGCGGGCCGGTAACCGGGTACGACATGCCACAGATCATCTTTCTTCCCCATAATGAAATCTGCCCCGAGGGCGCTGTAATCGAGGCCGAGCCGGGCACCACCATTTGTGACGCGGCGCTGGAAAACGGCATCGAGATCGAGCACGCCTGCGAGAAAAGCTGCGCCTGCACCACCTGCCACGTCATAGTACGCGAAGGGTTCGACTCCTTGAATGAGGCCAGCGAAGCGGAGGAGGATCTCCTGGACAAGGCCTGGGGAGTGGAGCCCGACTCCCGCCTCAGCTGCCAGGCGGAGATCGGGGAGGAGGATCTGGTGGTGGAGATCCCCAAATACACCGTCAACATGGTTTCCGAAAAGCGGCGGGATTGAGCATGAGCCTGAAGTGGACCGACACCCTGGAGATCGCCATCGCCCTGCATGAAGCGCATCCGGGCGTGGACCCGCGTTACATCCGTTTTACCGATCTGCACCGCTGGGTGTGTGAACTGGAGGGGTTCGACGATCTCCCGGAGCGCTCCAACGAGAAAATTCTCGAGGCGATCCAGATGGGCTGGATTGAGGAGTGGGAGGATTAGGGGCAGGTGAAGCTGTTGCTCGCGCATCAGGGATAGATGGAGGTCGGCCTGGCTCCCCCGCACCGCAGATTCACACATCCAGCGCCCGATCCACGCTGCTCCAGCCCAACACCCTGACTCCGTTGTATTCGCAATTTTCAACGCCGCCATAGACCAACACCGGAGAGGCAGCCTGTTCTCCCGCCAGAACCATCCAGCGCTCCAGGCCCCTGAAAAAGTCACGATTGATGGTCTGCCCCGATTTGATTTCGATCGGCATCAACTTGCCATCCACATCCGCAATGACATCTATCTCGTTTCCGTTACTGTCACGCCAGAAATGCAGCTCGGGCCGCATTCCCCGGTTCAATCGGCTCTTCGTGAGCTCGGAGACAACAAATGTTTCAAAGATATTTCCCCTCAATGGGTGGGTGGCAAGTTGCTCGGCCTCCCGAATACCCAGCAACCAGCACAGCAGGCCGGTATCATAGAAGTAGATCTTTGGCGATTTGATCAGCCGCTTGTTGAAATTGGCATGGTGCGGTCGCAGCTGAAACAGGATATAACCGGCTTCGAGCACCGATATCCAGGATTTGGCCGTATTGCGGGTTATGCCACAGTCATTGGCCAGAGAGGAAAGATTCACTATCTGCCCGCTCCGGCCAGCGCAAAACCGGACAAAACGCTGAAACGTATCCAGGTCATGGACATTGAGCAACTGGCGAACATCCCGTTCCACATAGGCGGTTTCATAGGCGGGGAACCATGTGTCCGGCGCCAGCTCCCGGTCATAGAGAGGAGGATAGCAGCCGGTATGAAGCATCGTATCGAGAGTGGCCGGTTCGGCCCCGGCTCGCTTCAGCTCCCGGATGGAGAAGGGCAACAGCTCGATGAAAGCGGTACGGCCCGCAAGCGACTGGGTGACCCCGGACATCAGGCCAAACTGCTGTGAGCCGGTCAGCAGGAAAAGCCCCATGCGGCCGTCCGCATCGACACGGGTCTGCAGATAGGAGAGCAGCTGTGGGGCCCTCTGCACCTCATCCAGCACGGCTCCGTCCGGGAAACGTCCCAGAAAAGCGCGTGGATCATCCAGCGCCATCTGGCGCACATCCGGCTCTTCCAGAGAAACATAGGGTTTACGTGCAAAAACCGTCTTGGCCAGTGTGGT
>DRMK01000319.1 GCA_011322575.1 Gammaproteobacteria bacterium | reverse complement strand
GATCGGCAGCCTGATGGGCCTCGGCAACCTGGCCAGCAGCAGCGAGCTGACGGTGATGCGTGCTGCCGGGGTTTCGGTGATGCGTATCACCTGGGCGGTGGCGAAGGTGGCGCTGCTGATGATGGTTGCGGTGGTTCTCATCGGGGAGCTGGTGGCGTCCCATACCGAACAATACGCCTTCAAGCTGCGCGCCGCCGCGCTGCAGAAGCACGTGTCGGTCAATACCGGTTCCGGTCTCTGGATCCGGGAAGGGAAAAGCTACATCAATGCCCGCACCGTATATTCCAACCGCCATTTGGGAGGGGTTCACATCTATGAGTTCAGCACCGCCAAGCAGCCGCTCAAACTGACCTACGCCCCGCAGGCCAGTTACCAGGAGGATGGCAGCTGGCTCCTGGAGGATGTGAGCCAGACCCGTTTTTCCAAACCACGCATTACCGCCGCGCACCGGGATGAGCTGGTCTGGCGCGGAACCCTGGATCCCGGGCTGATCGATGTGGTGGCGGTGGAGCCGCAGGGTCTTTCCTCCCGCGAGCTGCTGCGCTATATCGGCTATCTGGAGAGCAACGGGCTCAATTCCGACCGCTACCGGGTGGCCTTCTGGAGCAAGCTGGCCTCACCATTTGCCACCGGGGCCATGATGCTGCTGGCAGTCCCGTTCATCTTTGGATCCATGCGTTCGGTGAGCGTGGGCAGCCGGCTCCTGGCCGGCACCCTGATCGGTATCGGTTTCTATCTGTTCAACCACAGCCTGGGGCAGCTGGGGGTGGTCTATTCCATCCCTCCGTTTCTGAGCGCTACCCTGCCCACCATTTGCGCGGCGGCCATTACTTACTATATGCTGCGGAAGGTGGAAAAGTGATGCTATGTCATCCGGTTCCGGTAAGAGCGCGACGAACATCCTACCTCTCAGGCAAGAGTTGCCTTGCCGCGATTTCAGACGGAAAATCCGGATGACCTGGTAAAAGCCCATTTCGACGCTACGGCTGAAGGAGGGGTGATATCCATGAAACAGACTATCGACACCATCTCTGCCGAAACCGCCGGGACCCTTCCCGGATTGTTCCGGGAGCGGTTGCGGCGATCACCCGGCGCGCCGGCGTACCGCCACTTCGATGACAGTAGCGGGCAGTGGCGCGACACCACATGGCAACAGATGGCAGCGCAAGTGGGGCGCTGGCAGCGGGCGCTGCAGGGGGAGCAGTTGCAGCCCGGCGACAGGGTGGCGGTTATGCTGGCCAACTGCCGTGAGTGGGTATTATTCGATCAGGCGGCGCTGGGACTCGGGCTGGTGGTGGTGCCGCTGTATGTGAACGACTCCCCGGAGAACCTTGCCTACGTGCTGGAGGACAGCGGCGCGCGGCTGCTGCTGATCCAGGGCGGCCGGCAATGGTGCCAGTTCGTGCAGGTGGCGGAGCGCCTGCGCCACCTGCAGCGGGTGCTGACCATCGAAGCAATCGGGGCGGAAGAGGAGGAGCCCCGCCTGCGGTGGGTCGAGGAGTGGCTTCCCCCTCAGGGGGAGGGGTTTGAGCTGATCTCCGCGGAGAGCAAACCCGACGAGCTGGCAACCGTGGTCTATACTTCCGGCACCTCCGGGCGACCCAAGGGAGTGATGTTGAGCCACCGCAATATCCTCAGCGATGCGGAAGCGGGTTTGAAGATGATTTCCATCTACACTGATGACCTGTTTCTCTCCTTCCTTCCCCTGTCTCATACCCTGGAGCGCACCATTGGTTACTATCTGCCCATCATGAGCGGCTCATGTGTGGCCTTCGCCCGGTCCATCCAGCAGCTCAACTCCGATTTCAGGAGCGTGCGGCCCACCGTGTTCGTCTCTGTGCCCCGCATCTTCGAGCGCATCCGTGCGCGTATCGAAGAGCAGCTGCGCGGCAAATCGCCGTTCGCCCGGTGGTTGTTCCGGATGGCGCAGGAGAGCGGATGGCGGCGTTTCGAAAGAAGCCAGGGGCGCGCGGGGTGGCACCCCTCCCTGCTGCTCTGGCCGCTGCTGGATCGGCTGGTGGCGCGCAAGGTCAGGGAGAATCTTGGAGGGCGGGTGCGTTTTACCGTTTGCGGTGGCGCGCCGCTGGCGCCGGACATTGCGCGCATGTTCATCAGTCTGGATATCCTTGTTCTGCAAGGTTACGGCTTGACCGAAGCCAGCCCGGTGATTAGCGTCAACAGCCTGGAGGATAACGTCCCCTCCTCCATCGGCAGGGCGCTTCCCGGAATAGAGGTGCGCCTGGGGGAGAAGGATGAGCTGCTGGCGCGCGGCCCCAACGTGATGCTCGGCTACTGGAACAACCCCGATGCCTCCCGGGAGGCCATCGACCGGGAGGGGTGGCTGCATACCGGCGACAAGGCCAGTATCGACGAACAGGGGCACATTTCACTCACCGGTCGCCTGAAGGACATACTAGTGCTGGCCAACGGCGAGAAAATTCCCCCCGCCGAGATGGAGATGGCGATCATCGCGGATCCCCTGTTTGAACAGGTGATGGTGATTGGTGAGCAGCGCCCCTTCCTGAGCGTGCTGGCGGTGCTGAACCGGGAGCAGCTGGAGATGCTGGTGCAGGAGCGCAAGATGCGCACGATACAGGACGAGCTGCTGCGTGACCGGGAGGTGGAGTCGGTAGTGCTGCAGCGCATCTCCCGGCGTACTGCCATCTTTCCCGGCTATGCCCAGATCCGGCGCGTCCACATGACGCTCACCCCCTGGACGGTGGAGGAGGGGTTGATCACGCCTACCCTGAAGCTGCGCCGTAATCAGATTCTGCGGCACCATGCTGCAGAGGTGGAGCGGATCTATGCCGGCCACTGAAGAGCTTGCGCATCGCGGTTGCAGGGGGTACATTTACTATTAGCAGATTTTGATTTACTGTTCGCTATCCTTTCCGCAGCATAGCGGTATCCGGAAAGAAAAACTCTTGGGGGGGTTGAAAAGCGGGCGCGGCGTCCGATAACCGTTACGAGTGGTTGCGGGCGGAGTGCGCGGTCAATCCGACAACAGCAGCTCCCCTGGCTTGGAAACAACTCCCTACTGGGTTCCGTAACTCATTGCCCGGTGTCGGACCTCTTGGCTTTTAGGAGAGATGAATAGATGACGATGCAACTTGAACCGCCTTTGATGGAACGCCTGCTGAACATGGCGCCGATAGGAATACTGCTGCTCGATGCGGCGGGCAGGATATCTTCGGTAAACTCGACGCTGCTCCAGTTTCTCAATGTGGACGCCCGGGATCTGCAAGGCAAAAACAGGGGCGATCTCTCCGAGCCCCAGCTGCAGTTGTTGTTCGAGCAGCAGACCATATTCGTGCCCGCCAGCGGTAATCAGCCGGAGCGCTGGCTCAAGTGTGATGCGCACCAGCTGGACAGCAACTGGAGGATTCACTACTACACCGATATCACTCGCCAGCACCGCCTCGAGGGGGAGCAGCGCAGGATGGAGGAGGCTCTGCGCGAGCACTCTTCCACCGATCCGGAGACCGGTTTGTTCAACCGCCGTGGTCTGCTGAGCCGTCTCGAGCCCCAGGTGTCGCGTTGCCGCCGCTATAACACCCGAATGTCGGTGGTGATGATCCGGTTGCTGCGAGATCAGGGCAAGCAGCCCCTGGAGAAGGGTGATCTACCGGCAGTCGCGCGTCTCATCAAGGATCAGGCGCGCTGGGCGGATACCCTGGCCAGAATGAGCGAGGACGAGCTGCTCATGGTGCTGCCCGAGACCTCCAGCCAGGGTGCTTGTGAACTGGCGGAGCGGTTGGTGCAGCAGATTCAGAAACTGTCCGCAACAGGGCTTGATGAGAACGCGCTGGGAGGGGCGTTCGGGGTGACCGCGTGGCGTACTGGTGACGATACCAACACCATGCTCACCAGGGTTACCGATGCGATGGAGAAGGCCCGGGCCGCCGGCGGTAACTATGTGGCCATGGCCTGAAGGTGCGGTGGGGGAGCTTGGGGGCGTGTATGAGCGGGGGAGAGAGCCTTGGGAAAGGGAGGGCAGGGTCAGTGTCCGGATATGCTGCGTTTGCCCAGTTCCGCGTAGAGCGCCTCCCACTGCTCCATGATGGGCGCCAGGCCGTAGTGCTTCTCCACCAGCTTTCGCCCCGCCTCTCCCATGGCGCGGCGTTGCTCCTCCGGTAACGCCATCATCCGCTGAATGGCGGAGGCGAGCCGGTTCGCGTCACCCGGTTCCACCACGAAACCACTCACCCCGTCCCTTACCACCTCGCGGTTGCCACCCACATCAGTGGTCACGATGGGCAGGGCGCTGGCCGCTGCCTCCAGCAGGACCATGGGCATGCCTTCCCAGGCGGAGGACATGAGGTAGCCGTCCACCCCTTTCATGAGCTGCTGAACGTCGTCCCGGATCCCCAGAAAGCGTACGCTCTCGCCGATCCCGAGTTCTCGCGCCAGCGGGGCCATCTCCTCCTCCAGGCCGTCGCCGCCTACCAGGAGCAACACTCCGGATCGTGCAGCCGTGGCCTTGGCAAAGGCGTGTAGCATGTTTGGATAGTCCTTCGCCTCATCGAACCTGCCCACCGCCAGCCAGATGAATTCACCGGGGAGCTGGAGTTGCTCCCGGATCTCCCGGCGCAGCTCCGGATCGGGGCGAAACCGCTCCAGATCCAGGCCGTTGGGAATGAAGCGGATCCTGTCGGCTGGGACCGCACCGATCCGGATATAGTGCTCCATGGCGATACGGCTGATTTGAGTGGTGATATCGGTCAGCGGATCCGTGATCCTGTAGAGCAGTTCTCGCAGCCGTCCCCCTTCATTGATATTGTGGGCGGTGGATACCACTACTGGTAGCGGGGTAAGGAGTCGCACCAGTCTCCCCATGAGGTTGGCGTGTACCATGTGACAGTGCAGTATCCCGGGCTGCCATTCGCGCAGCAGGGCGGCGAGTTTGAACAGCTTGCGGGGGTCGGGAAACTTCCTGCGCATCTCCAGGGATGCAAACCGGATCCCCTCATCCTCCAGTTGTTTCACCAGCGCCTCGGGTGGGAGCATGGATATGACGCCGACCCTCCATCCCCTGCGGCGCAACTCCCTGGCGAGGTAGAAGATCTGCATCTCGGCCCCGGCGAGCGTCATGGAGGTGGAGAGAAAACAGATTGAGGAGGGCTGGTTGCTCAATTGACACCATGACGGATGTTGCCGGACAACTGCGCAGTGTATCCCGGGCTGCCGGAGAAAAGCAAATTGTGGCTGGCTGGACGGAACCCGGTTTCCTTCCCCAATTTTCAGTGGGACAAAGAGCCTTTACAGATCCACGCCTGGACATCGATCCTGGTGCGACCGTTACGTTCCCGGGAGAAATATTCAGGCCAATTGGCCTGCCGCTCCTATCACCTCCGTGGCGAAAAGGAGCGAAGCATCGCCAAGTTTCCAGGCTGCCTGTCGGGTACGTACAATCGGGCGGCAATCCTACTCCACGGCCGCGGCCCCCAGGTCGTTCGCGTCGGGGCGCATCTCCACCCCCTGGTCCGGAGTAAACTGGTACCGCACCGGGAAACGCCTCGCCGCCTGCGGCAGCGCCTGCCCAACACCCCCGATCCGCGCCACGTCCCGGGGCAGAAGCGTTTCCAGATCTATGGGAACCGGGGCTTGTGAAACATCCAGCAGATTCTCCGTGCCCCTCACCGTCGGCTTCCCGCCCAGCGCCGCATCCGGGTAGCACTCGATAAGGCTCTCCTGCTCTCGCCACTCCTCCGACAGCCAGTTCACCCCGAAATTGATGCTCCCGCTGTCGTAACTCAGACAGAAGTGGGACGGCGCCTTGTCAGGGGTCTCGCTGGAAAAGTAGATGATGTTGTTGAATGCCTCAATGGTGTCTCCGGACGGCTC
>DRMK01000318.1 GCA_011322575.1 Gammaproteobacteria bacterium | reverse complement strand
CGGTTCTGTTCCACGCGGTAGTGCACCGCCTAAGCCACCGCAACGGGTGATGGCCGGGGCGCCACCCCCGGTCCCTTCCACGTCTGTCAGATCAGTCCAAACATTTCATCCGGGACCGTTGTCCACATGCCTAATTGCGATAGAGCCGATTGCCCAATCTATTGACAGTTGAGCGAATGTCGCAGATGGGCGGCGAAAGCGCGCTCCGCGGCATCAGATGATACTTTTACTTTACTTGTTCCATGTGGTTCGCCCGAACACACTGATTTGCAGTGTAATTTTAGCGTTCAGGCAAAGTGCTCGCGCTAATAGCTGTAATAGCTGTAGTAAGAGGTGCTGGTTTCAGTGGATTTGTTGAGTACCGTCCCGATCATGTTCATGTCACTGAGCAACTCCGCACAGTGGGTGACATCCTCCTGCTTCGATTTGCCCTCCTCCACCACCAGCAGGCTGGCATCTATATAGGGAGCAAAGGAGAGCACATCGTCCACCACGAGCATCGGCGGCAAATCAAATATTACATAGCGCGAGCGATAACGGCTCTTCAACTCCTCCACCAGCTCCCCCATGCGGGGTGAGGAGAGCATCTCCGAGGCATTCTCAATGGGACGGCCAGCAGGCAAGATTACGAAACGGCCGATACCTGGATTGACAAGCATTTCCTCTATGGGAACCCCGCGCGTCAGATAGTCGCTAAGTCCGTACTTCGGCTCGAAACCGAAATAGGTATGTACAACCGGACGGCGCAGATCGGCATCCACCAGCAGCACCGTCTTGTTCACTTCCATCGCCATGCTGAGCGCGAGGTTGGATGCAGTCAACGATTTACCCGCACCAGGTGTGGCACTGGTAACCCCCAGAGTATTCAGATTGCCGCCTTCCCGCAACTTCTGCAGCACCCTGGCACGCAGTATCTTATAGGCGTTGGCCCACGGTGCATTCGGGGAACCGGCGATCAGGCGATTGCGGCGCAATACCTCTGGCGAGACCTTGACCCGTTTCGTCTGGGTATAGACGATCTGGGTCCTGCGCCGCTGCTGTTGACCCTTGGGCGCCGCTCTCCTCGCGGCCTTGGTCCGCTGCTGGGCTGGCTTCGCAGCACTTTCCTCTCTATCCACAGCGGTCGCCTTACGCAATACCTGCTCGAATCGTTCTGTTGACATCGGTCTGATACTCCCGGGGAAATTATTTGTTGAACAGGGTACCCCACAACACGTCCAGCGGCATCCATAACAGATGGACACCTACGGCAAACAGCAGCACCCCTCCGGCAAACAGAGACACCATGAGCCACGGCGTGCGCTGCTCCCCTACTGCGGTGCCGTCCTGCCTGATATCTATGTAGGGAACCACCGCGAGCGGCGCCTCCCCGAGCAACAACGACAGATCACGCCGCCCGTTTATGGTGTGATCAAGCGAGTCGGCCAACAACGCATACCCCACACCGCCCGCCAGCGCCAGTAACAGCCCCAGCAGCACAATGGCCGGCCGGTTCGGCTTGACCGGAACCTCGGGTAGCTGTGGCGGCTCCAGCAGCGTAAAGCGCTCCCCCTTGTTTCCCACCTCCAGCTGGCGTGTCAGCTCGGCCCTCTTCAGACTGTCGACCGCCTCCTGGTAGCTTTTCAGGGCATCTTCGCGCTCGCGCATCAGGCTGGTATACTCCCGCTCTACCTGCGGGGTATCCACCAGCTTTGCCTCGTAGTTGGCGATAGTCTTGTGCAATTCGCTCCGCTGAACCTGCAAGGAGTTGATTTCGCTACTCACGGCGCTCAACTGGGCCTGCAGGGTAATATATGCCGGGTTGTCTGGCGGACGCGCGGCGCGTGATGAACTTTGCCTTACGGGCGGTGACTCGGCAAGCTCCCGTTCCAGGAGCGCCACCTTGCGCTCCAGTTTCCTGATATCAGGGTGCTGGGCGGTGTATTTCCGGCGCGCCGTCTGCAACTCCTCCCGCAGTTTGGCCAGCAGAATCTCACGCTCATCCAACGCGCTGACCCTGCCCAGCTTGGCCTCCAGCGTACGCATCTCCCGCTTCAGCCGCTTCACATCCGGGTGATCCTTGCCATAGACTGCCAGAGCACTAGTATACTCGCTTTGCAGTACCCTGAGCCGATCGTCGTCCTCCAGTACCTCCTTGCCCTCCTCGTTCTGCACCGGAGCATAGGGCTCAATCTGGGTGAGCTGCCCCTGCAGGTAGAAACGGCGCTCCTCCAAAGAGCGCAGCTCCCGCGTGATATCATCCATCTCAGAGCGCAACCGCTCTATGGTCTCCATATTCATGCTGGCGAACTCGGGCAGCTTGTCCACATGGCGCTCCTTGAAGTCGGCAATGCGGCGCTCGATCTCCTCCAGATAGGCGCGCTGCTGCTCAACCTCCTGACGGACGAACTCCACCACCTCGCTCGCCTTGCGGCTCCTTTCCTCCGCATTCTTGTCCAGAAATAGCATTACCAGCTTATTGGCCACCTTCTGAACCAACTCGGGATCTTTACCCTCATAGGAGATATCAAAAGCGACCGTGCCCTCCGTAGATCTGCCACTGGTGGGATCGGAAACATCGCCGCTGGTCATCTCCAAGCTAATGTCGCCCTGCATCCTGTTCAACAGCGCCTCTATTTGGTCATCGGGAATCTCGGGATAGAGGTCGAACTGTTCGATAATCCACAGCAGATTGGACCGGTTCATTATCTCCTTGGAGATCATGCCAAGGCGCTGTGCCGCATAGCTGCTTACCGCGGCCCCCACCAGATCTTGCGGAATCTCCTGACCCTCGATGAGAATGGTACCGGTAGATCGATAGATGGGGGGCAAGGTAACCGCCGCCACGATTCCCCCGAAAAAGATCAGCGCAGCTATGGCGGAAACCATCCATTTGCGACGCCGGATGATATCCAGATAGTCGCTCAGGGAACGCCCCTCCTCTAGCTCAAGCTCCTCTGCCGATATTTGCGCTGACTTGGTCAATCTGCCACCAACTATTTCCTAAAGTACCCAAAATATGCGCGGCGATCCCGCCCTACCTGCCCTCAAGGATAGAACCGTCCACCCCATTTTGCCAGATATGCACTATTCACGCCACATGTGGACGGGAGCAACCTGAAGGTTCCCGCCAAGCTCTCGGCGCAGAATCACACTATGATATCTGACGTAAACAGGGAACTCTTGGACCGACTTTTTCGGCCGTGACTACCACACCCTATTTGTTGTTATTTGACCGACGCCACGACAAATGGTTGTTGTCCTTGACGGGTTTTTCACCATATCACCGAATAGTCAAGACTCACAAGCGCCAATAATTTGGCGCACCGACATGTGAACCTACAAAAAAGCCTGCCCCGGGGATCCCCGGGGCAGGCCGTACACTGCTAGTACTCTTTCAAGGTAATAAATTAGGATTCAGTTGGTCTGTCAGCGTTCAGGGCAAGGCGCTCCTCGCAGCGAATGGCCGTCGCCCTTTGCAAGAGGAGCAACGCCGCCATGGACGCTGACAGACCAACCCTTCGGGCGT
>DRMK01000317.1 GCA_011322575.1 Gammaproteobacteria bacterium | reverse complement strand
TTGGGGAGACTTTGGGATAGCCGGACCAGTTGCAATTGGCGCAGGTGGTGGATATCCGCCACTCCCCGGCCAGCCGGCCCCAATCCCCTTCTGGTTAACGATTATGTGGCGTGCATTCTGCCTGTCAGGACGGAGCCGCTACGCGGTGATTTACCATTTCACCCATACGATTTGAGGAAAACCCAATCCGGATTCAGCATCCCTCTGGATCCTAACTTATTACTTTGAAAGAACACTAATACTCTTTCAAGGAAATAAATTAGGATTCAGTTGGTCTGTCAGCGTTCAAGGCAAGGCGCAGCCAGCCGGAAAGCGCGGGGCGCTAGCCGTCCAGGCTGTGCAGTTTCTCGGCCGCATACAGCGTATTCTGCAGCAGCGTGGCGACCGTCATGGGGCCCACCCCGCCTGGAACCGGTGTGATCCAGCCGGCCCGCTTGCGGGCTGCGTCGAACTCCACGTCGCCCACCAGCTTGCCCTCGCTGGTGCGGTTGATCCCCACGTCTATGACCGTGGCTCCCGGCTTGATCCACTCTCCCTTTATCAGGCCGGGCTTGCCGACTCCCACCACCAGAATGTCGGCGCGTTCCACCTGGGCGGGCAGATCCCTGGTGAAGCGGTGGCAGATGGTGACCGTGCAGCCGGCCAGCAGCAGCTCCAGGCTCATGGGGCGGCCTACTATGTTGGAGGCCCCGACCACCACCGCGTGCTGGCCACGGATGGGCTGGCCGGTGCTCTCCAGCAGGGTCATCACCCCGAATGGGGTGCAGGGGCGCAAGATGGGCAGCCGCAGCGCCAGCCGGCCCATGTTGTAGGGGTGGAATCCGTCCACATCCTTGTCGGGGTGGATGCGTTCGATGACTGTTTCGCTGTCGATGTGCTCCGGCAGCGGAAGCTGCACCAGGATACCGTCAATCTCCTGGGCAGTGTTCAACCGGTCGATTAGATCGAGCAGCTCCTGCTGCGGGATATCGGCTGGCAGGTCGTAGGATACCGACTTGATTCCCGCCTCCTGGCACGCCTTGCGCTTGTGCCCCACATAGACCTGCGATGCGGGATCCTCTCCCACCAGAATGACCGCCAGACCGGGAGGGCGCAGCCCCCGTTCGGCGCGCTGGGCCACCTGCTGTCCGATCCGGTTGCGCAACTGCCGCGCAATACTCTTTCCGTCGATGATCTGTGCGGTCATGGATTCCGTTTCAGCGGCAAAAGGGTGGATTCTCGCACAGTATCACTCTCCCGCCAAACGGTTGCTGCGGGGTTTGCTACCGGTGGAAGCGGGCAGGGCCCGCGTCACCCCGGGTTCGGCCGCCATGTGGCGGGTCGCGGGAGGGAGCGCGCCGGCCGGGCACGCTCCTCGTCGCGGACGTGTTACTCCTCTTCCTTCGGCAGTTCGCTCTGCATGTAGGAGAGGAGATCCACGGCGCTCTGAACATCGAATGCCTGTAGCGAGGGCATCTGTTCTCCCGCGTGTCCGTTACGGATCTTGTGCAGCATTTTCCACGGGTTTTCGGTGGAGATTTTCCCCAGCGGATCGGTATCCTCCCCCATGCCGTCCAGGTTGTGACACACCCCGCAGATGGTCTGGTAGATAGCCTTGCCCCGGCTGGCGTCTCCCTTGGCTTTTCCGCT
>DRMK01000316.1 GCA_011322575.1 Gammaproteobacteria bacterium | reverse complement strand
GGGGTAGATTCCGAAGAACAGCACCGCCGCAGCCAGCGTGGACAGAATGACGAACTCGCGTGCATTTATATCCTTCAGTTTGGCCACGTTGTCATTGGCCACCTCCCCGAAGAACACCCTCTTGACCATCCAGAGCGTATAGGCCGCTCCAACGATCAGGGTCAGGGCCGCCACGAAAGCGATCCAGAAATCGGCCTTGAAGGCGCTCAGAATCACCATGAACTCCCCAACGAATCCCGAGGTGCCAGGCAGGCCGGAGTTGGCCATGGCAAACAGCACCGCAAAGGCGGCGAAGGCAGGCATGGTGTTGGTCACCCCTCCGTAGGCCGCGATCTCGCGGCTGTGCACCCGGTCATACAGCACCCCGATACAGAGGAACATTGCCCCGGAGATGAAGCCGTGGGAGATCATCTGCACTATGCCCCCCTCGATTCCCATGGCGGCCCCCTTCCAGCTGCCGGTGTTCTCGAAGATGGCAAACGCGATGAAAAAGCCGAGCGTCACGAACCCCATGTGTGAAATGGATGAATAGGCCACCAGCTTCTTCATATCCTTCTGCACCAGCGCCACGAAACCGATGTACACCACCGCGATCAGCGACAGCATAATCATGAGCCAGTCCAGCTCGCGGCTGGCGTCGGGGACCATCGGAAGGCTGAAGCGCAGGAAGCCGTAGGCCCCCAGCTTGAGCATGATAGCTGCCAGGATCACCGAACCGCCGGTAGGCGCCTCCACGTGCGCATCTGGCAACCAGGTGTGCACCGGCCACATGGGAACCTTCACCGCAAACGCAAGCAGGAAGGCCAGGAAGATAAGGATCTGGGCCGTCATCCCCAGCTTGAGGGCATGGAAATCCAGAATAGCGAAGCTGTCCGCCTGGAAATACATGTAGATCAGGGAGACCAGCATGAACACCGAACCCAGGAATGTATAGAGGAAGAACTTGATGGTGGCGTACACCCGCCGCGGCCCGCCCCAGATCCCGATCACCACGAACATGGGGATCAGCAGCGCCTCCCAGAACACATAGAACAGCATCCCGTCCAGAGCGGCGAACACGCCGTTCATCAGCCCCTCCATGATCAGGAACGCCGCCATATACTGGGCCGGCTTGTACTGGATCACCTCCCAGCCGGCCAGCACCACCAGCACCGTGGTAAAGGTGGTGAGGATAATCAGCGGCATGGAGATGCCATCCACCCCCAGGTGGTAATTGATGTTGAAGCGCTCAATCCAGGGATACAGCTCCACAAACTGCATCTGGTAGGTGTTACCGTCGAACAGCGCATACAGTGGGATAGAGATGGCGAAGGTAAGCAATGCCACCAGCAGCGCTACCACCCGCGCCTCCAGCACATGCTTGCCACTGCCAATCGCAAGCACCAGCAGCCCGCCGACAATCGGGGTCCAGACAACCAGACTCAGCAGTGGCAGTTCAGAGGACATGCATTCCCACCTTCAATAGATAGTTCCAGTCAAAACACAAACAGGGCAATCAGAACGAACAGGCCCACGAACATGGCAAACGCATAGTGATACAGGAACCCGGTCTGAACATGCCGCACCACACCCGAGAACCACTCCACGCTCTTCGCCGCTCCATTAACCACGAAACCATCGATCGCCTTCACGTCTCCCACCTGCCACAGCAACCGGCCCAGCGCCCGGCTGCCGGCGGCGATCACCTTCTCGTTGAAATCGTCGAAGCCATACTTGCGGTCCAGAATGGTGTACAGCACACCGGCCCGCTCCTTGATCATCTCGGGAATTTCGGGACGCTTCAGATACAGGAACCAGGCCGCCCCCACGCCCGCCATGGCAAGGTAGAAAGCCGGCCCCGTCAGCCCGTGCAACACGAAGCTGAACCAGCCATGAAAATGCTCCCCCAGATGCCCCAGCACATCACGCTCATGGCTGACATAGATGGCATCCCCGAAAAAATCACCGAATAGCATGGAGCCGATAAACAGCGCCCCGATGAATATGGAAGGGATCGCCAGGGCAATCAGCGGCCCGGTGACTACCCAGGGAGTCTCATGCAGATGCTCCCTGGTATGTTCATCCATCCGCTCCTCCCCGTGGAACACCAAGAAGAACATGCGAAAGCTGTAGAAGGCGGTAATGAACACCCCGATGAGCACAGAGAAATAGGCAAACCCGGCCCCCGGCGTATTGGACAGATGCACCGCCTCGATAATGGCATCCTTGGAAAAGAAACCGGCGAAACCAGGGAAACCAATCAGCGCCAGCGAGCCGATCAGCATGGTCCAGTAGGTGATCGGCATATACTTTTTGATCCCCCCCATCTTGCGGATATCCTGCTCATGGTGCATGCCGATGATCACCGAACCCGCCGCCAGGAACAGCAGCGCCTTGAAGAAGGCATGGGTCATCAGGTGGAACACCCCCGCCGCGTAGGCGGAAGCGCCCAGCGCCACGGTCATATAGCCCAGCTGGGAGAGGGTGGAGTAGGCCACCACCCGCTTGATGTCGTTCTGGATGATGCCCAGGATCCCCATGAACAGCGCAGTTATGGCGCCAATCACCAGCACCACGCCAAGCGCGGTGGTGGAGAGCTCATACAGCGGCGACATGCGCGCCACCATGAAGATACCGGCGGTAACCATGGTAGCGGCGTGGATCAGGGCCGAGATAGGGGTCGGGCCCTCCATGGAATCAGGCAGCCACACATGCAGCGGAACCTGGGCCGACTTGCCCATGGCACCGATGAACAGCAGGATGCAGATCACCGTCATCAGCGACCACTCCACCCCCGGAATAACCTGGATGGTCATATCCGCCATCAGCGGCGCCGCCTTGAACACATCTGCATAATCCAGACTGTTGAAATACATCAACACCGCGGCGATGCCCAGCAGGAATCCAAAGTCTCCCACCCGGTTGACCAGAAACGCCTTCAGGTTGGCAAATATGGCGCTGGGCCGCTTGAACCAGAAACCGATCAACAGGTAGGAGACCAACCCCACCGCCTCCCAGCCGAAGAACAGCTGCATGAAATTGTTGGACATCACCAGCATCAGCATGGAGAAGGTGAACAGCGAGATATAGCTGAAGAAACGCTTGTACCCCGGATCGTCATGCATATAGCCGATGGTATAGATATGCACCATCAGGGAGACGAAGGTCACCACCGCCATCATCATGGCGCTCAACGGATCGATCAGGAAGCCCACTTCAAAGCGGATCCCGTCGCTCACCATCCATGTGTACACGGTGCCGTTGAAGATCTCGCCCCCGTCGATGGCGATATGCTTGAACACATACAGGGAGAGAACGGTGGACAGCGCCACCCCAGCGATGGTCACGCCATGGGCCACCGAGCGGCTGATGAAGCGCCCGAACAGACCGGCCACGATAGCGCCGAACAGCGGTGCCAGAACGATGGTGAGATAGAGGTTTTGCATATGGTCGCTCCGCTGCTATCCCTTCAGTGAATCCAGATCATCCACGTTGATGGTGCGCCGGTTGCGGAACAGCACCACCAGAATGGCGAGGCCGATGGCCGCCTCCGCCGCCGCAACAGTAAGGATGAAGAACACGAACACCTGACCGGCGATATCCCCCAGATAGTGGGAGAAGGCGATAAAGTTCATGTTGACCGCCAGCAGCATGAGCTCGATGCACATCAGCAGAATGATGATGTTCTTGCGGTTGAGGAAGATCCCCGCCACGCTGATGCCGAACAGGATGGCGCCCAGAATCAGATAGTCGGACAGCGCAATCATCCCTTCTCCTCCGGCCTGGCCGCCTGACTCCCCTCGGCCGCCACCTGAACAATACGCAACCGATCCTCCTTGCGCACCGCAATCTGCAGATCCGGATTCTGCTGCTTGCTGGACGGGCGCTTGCGCAGCGCCAGCAGAATGGCGGCAATGATGGCCACCAGCAGGATCACCGCCGCAATCTCGAATGGATAGACGTAAACCGTATAGAGCACCAGCCCAAGCTCCCGGGTGTTGCTGTAATCCGCCGGATGACCGGCCGGCTCGGCCACCTGATCGAGACCGAAGTTGGCGGGCCCCACCACATAGATCATCATGCCAACCACCAGCAGCGCCGCCAGCACGCCCACCGGCAGCAGCTTGACGAACCCCTCGCGCAACCGGGCCAGATTCACATCCAGCATCATCACCACGAACAGGAACAGCACCATCACCGCCCCGACGTAGACCAGCACCAGGGTAATGGCGAGAAACTCCGCCTCCAGCAGCAGCCAAAGCGCCGCTCCAGAGACGAAGGTGAGCACCAGGGAGAGCGCCGCATGCACCGGATTGCGCAGGGTGATCACCATCAGCGCGGAGCCCAGCATGGCCGCGGAAAACAAGTAGAAGACGAACTGCTCGAAACTCATCTGAATATCAGCACCTGTCAGTTAGCGATAGGGCGCATCCTGCTCCCGATCGGCCGCGATCTGCGCCTCCAGCCGATCCCCGATGGAGAGCAGCTCCTCCTTGCCCTTCACCAGATCACCCCGCTTCTCGCCGAAATATTCGAACACCCGGGTCTCCACAATGGCATCCACCGGACAGGACTCCTCGCAGAAGCCGCAGAAGATGCACTTGGTCAGATCGATCTCGTAACGGGAGGTGCGCCGGCTGCCATCCTCGCGCGGGGCCGCCTCGATGGTGATGGCCATGGCGGGGCACACCGCCTCACACAGCTTGCAGGCGATACAGCGCTCCTCCCCGTTGGGATAGCGGCGCTGGGCGTGCAGCCCGCGGAAGCGGGGCGACTGCGGCGTCTTCTCCTCGGGGTAGATGATGGTGACCTTCCTGTCCAGCAGGTAGCGGCCGGTGAGGCGCAGCCCGCGCAGCAGCTCCAGCAGGAACAGACTCTTGAAAAACCGGCCCAATGCACTCATCTTCGCCCCCTGCTACACCCGATCGAACCAGGGCCCGAGGCCGCCCACCACGGCGGCCCCCACCACCAGCAGCCAGACTATGGTGATCGGGATCAGAATCTTCCACCCCAGGCGCATCAGCTGGTCATAGCGATAGCGCGGGAAGGTGGCGCGCACCCACAGGAACAGCAGCAGGAAGAACGAGGTCTTCAGCAGCAGCCAGACCAGCCCGGGTATCCAGCCGAACAAGCTCTCCAGCAGCGGAATCCCCTGAAACGGAGAGAGCCAGCCGCCCAGGAACATCAGGGAGGTGAGCATGGAGATCAGGATCATGTTGGCGTACTCCGCCAGGAAGAACACCCCGAAACTCATCCCCGAGTACTCCACATGGAAGCCGGCCACGATCTCCGACTCCCCCTCCGCCAGGTCGAACGGGGCGCGGTTGGTCTCCGCCAGGCCGGAGATGAAATAGACCACGAACAGCGGCAGCAGCGGCAGCCAGAACCAGTGCAGCAGGCTGCCCTGCTGGGCCAGCACGATCTCGCGCAGGTTCATACTGCCGGCGGCGAGCAGCACCCCCACCAGCGCGAACCCCATCGCAATCTCGTAGGAGACCACCTGCGCGGCGGAGCGCAGCGCGCCGAGGAAGGCATACTTGGAGTTGGAGGCCCAGCCCGCAATGATGATGCCGTACACGCTCAGCGAGGTGACCGCCAGCACGTAGAGCAGCCCGGCGTTGATGTCGGTAATATAGAGATTCTCCCCCAGCGGCATCACCGCCCAGGCGGCGATGGAGGGCCCCATGGCCAGCATGGGCGCGAGCAGGAACAGGAAACGGTTGGCCCCGCTGGGGATGATGATCTCCTTGAAGATCAGCTTGACCGCATCGGCAATGGGTTGCAGCCAGCCGCGCGGCCCCACATGCAGCGGACCCATACGCCCCTGGATGAAGCCGATGATCTTGCGCTCGGCGAAGGTCAGATAGGCCACCGCCACCATCAGCGGCACCAGCAGCGCCACGATCTTGAGCAGCACTATTATCAGTGTCAGCAGCGCATCAAGCATCACCACTCCATCTGCTTCTCATCATCTCAGCCTCTGGTGATCTCCACCGGCCCGTGAATCGGCCCGAGAGCCGCGGTCTCGGGATGGGCGGCGGGAACAACAACGCACCCCTGCGCAACCCGCTCGTCGATGACCAGCGGCAGGTTCGCGGAGCCGCCAGCCTGCGTCACCCGGGCTGTCTCGCCCTCTTTCAGGCCCAGAGCCTTGGCCTGAGCAGAGTTCATGTAAACGGCAGCGGGCCTGGCATCCATGGTCTGCTGCAGGGGCGTGGAGCGCCGCACCAGGCCATCAACGGCATAGATGGGCACCTCCCCGATACGCCACACTGCGTCTCCGTCGCCGCCCAGGTCGCCGGGGCAGCGCCACGCCAGCTTGGTGGAGGGCTTGATCGACTCCGCCGACTCGCGCAGCTCGTCACGCACCTCCTCGCTGGAGGTGTACTCGAACCCCTCCAGATCGAACAGGTTGCCCAGCACCCGCAGCACCTTCCAGCCGGGCCGCGCCTCTCCGGGGGGAGTAACCGCCCCGGTAAAACTCTGCCAGCGCCCCTCGATATTCACGAAGGTCCCGGAGGTCTCCGAGAAGGGGGCGATGGGCAGCAGCACATCCGCATACTGTTTCATCCGCTCGGTGACGAAGGGGGTGAAGCAGGCCACGAACTCCGCCTCCGCCAGGGCGGCCATGGCGGCCGCGGGATGGGCGCTGTCCAGCTCCGGCTCGATGCCGAACAGCAGGTAGCCGCGCAACGGCCGCTCCAGCATCTCCAGGGCGTTGGTAGGGGCCACCAGCGCCTCCTCCTGTCCCGCCGGCCCGCGGTGCGGCACCGCGCCGGCCAGCCAGGCCCCGGCCCCGTTGGCTCCTTCCGGCAGGGTGGCGAAGGTGGCGCCGCTCAGGGTGGCGATCAGCGCCGCCAGCGCGCGCAGCGAGGAGGCCTGCGCGCTGGCCTGCACCAGTCCGCCGCAGAACACCGCGCCCCGCTCCGCCGCCTCCAGCCGCTTGGCCACCGCCAGCTCCGCGTCGCTGGTCTCGATCCCCTTGAGCAGCGCCCTGAGCCCCTTGGGGGCCCGCTTGCCGGTAATCTCCAGCAACGCCGCGGCGATGCCGGCCAGGTGGCGCAGCATCCGGGGCGGATCGCCAATCAGACGCTCCTCCAGAGGGTAGTTGAAGGGGAAGTCCACCGGATTGACCGCCATCACCCCCGCGCCCTTGAGAACCGCCTTGCGCACGCGGTGGTTGAGCATGGGCTGCTCCTTGCGCAGGTTGGAGCCCACCAGCAGGGCGACATCGATCCCCTCCAGATCCGCTATGCCCTGCCCCAGCCAGGGAAACGGCGGCAGCTCCTCCTGATCGGAGAAGTCACCCTCGCGCAGGCGGTGATCTATGTTGGCGCTTCCCAGCCGGCGCAGCAGTTTCTGCAGCAGGTAGCTCTCCTCCAGCGTGGCGCAAGGAGAGATCAGGGCCCCCACCTGCTCCGCCCCGTGGGCCCCGATCACCCCCCTGGTACCCCGGACCACGCGCTCCAGGGCGCTGTTCCAGTCGCTCTCGCGCCACTCGCCATCCACCTTCAGCAGCGGTTTGCGCAGCCGCTCCTCGCTGTTCAGCCCCAGATAGCTGAACCGGTCCCGATCCGGGATCCAGATCTCGTTGATGGCCTCGTTGGCGCGGGGCACGGCGCGCATCACCCGGTTGCGGCGCGTATGCAGGGTAAGGTTGGAGCCAACGCAGTCGTGGGGGGCAACGGTGGCGCAGGGGGTCAGCTCCCAGGGCCGGGCGGTGAAGCGGAACGGCTTGGAAGTGAGTGAACCCACCGGGCAGAGGTCAATGATATTGCCCGACAGCTCGGAGCTCACGCTCTTCTCCACATAGGTGCCGATCTCCATGTGTTCGCCGCGGCCGGTGGCCCCCAGCTCCCGGATCCCGGCGATCTCCTGGCCGAAACGGACGCAGCGGGTACAGTGGATACAGCGGGTGAAATCGGTGGCGATCAGCGGGCCGATATCCTTGCTCTTCACCACCCGCTTGATCTCGGCGAAGCGGGATGCGTCGTTGCCGTACCCCACCGCCATGTCCTGCAGGTCGCACTCCCCCCCCTGGTCACAGATGGGGCAGTCCAGCGGATGGTTGATGAGCAGGAACTCCATCACCGCCTTCTGCGCCGCCAGGGCGCGCGGGGAGTTGGTCCACACCTTCATACCATCGTTGACCGGGGTGGCGCAGGCGGGCAGCGGCTTGGGCACCTTCTCCACTTCCACCAGGCACATGCGGCAGCTGGCGGCGACCGACAGCTTCTCGTGATAGCAGAAGCGCGGAATGGTGATACCGGCCTCGTCGGCGGCCTCGATCAGCATCGCCCCGTCGCGAACCTGGATCACCTTGCCGTTGATTTCAATCTCTGCCATCGCCCGACCCGTTTCCCCTCGTCAAACCATGCACTTCTTGTGATCGATGTGATACTGGAACTCGTCGCGGAAGTTCTTCACGAAGCTCTTGACCGGCATCGCCGCGGCATCTCCCAGGGCGCAGATGGTCTTGCCCGAGATCCCATTGGCGACATCCTCCAGCAGGTCCAGATCCTCGGGGCGCCCCTGGCCGTTCTCGATGCGGTTCACCATCCGCCGCAGCCAGCCGGTACCCTCCCGGCAGGGAGTGCACTGGCCACAGGACTCCTCGTAGTAGAAGTAGGAGACCCGCGCCAGCACCTTGACCATGCAGGTGGTCTCGTCCATCACGATGACCGAGCCGGCCCCCAGCATGGAGCCCGCCTTGGCGATGGAGTCGTAGTCCATGGTCACATCCATCGCCACGTCGGCGGTCAGCACCGGCGTGGAGGAGCCGCCCGGGATCACCGCCTTCAGCCTGTGTCCGTCCCGCACCCCGCCGGCCATCTCCAGCAGCTCGGCAAACGGCGTGCCCATGGGGATCTCGAAATTGCCCGGCTTGTTGACGTGGCCGGAGACGCAGAACAGCTTGTTGCCGCCGTTGTTGGGCTTGCCCAGCTCCAGAAACCACTTGCCGCCGTTCTTCAGGATCACCGGAACCGAGGAGAGGGTCTCGGTGTTGTTGATGGTGGTGGGCCTTCCATACAGCCCGTAGCTGGCCGGGAAGGGGGGCTTGAAGCGGGGCTGCCCCTTCTTCCCCTCGATGGACTCGATCAGGGCGGTCTCCTCGCCGCACACGTAGGCTCCCGCCCCCAGGTGCACATGGATGTCGAAATCGAAACCGGAACCCAGGATATCCTTGCCCAGCAGCCCCGCGGCACGGGCCTCCTCCAGGGCCGCCTCGAACCGTTCGTAGGGCTCCCAGAACTCGCCGCGGATGTAATTGTAGCCGGTGGAGGCGCCGATGCAGTAGCCGGCGATAATCATCCCCTCGACGAGCTGGTGCGGGTTGTAGCGCAGGATGTCGCGATCCTTGCAGGTCCCCGGCTCCCCCTCGTCGGAGTTGCAGAGAATGTATTTCTGTCCCGGAGCGTTGCGTGGCATGAAGCTCCATTTCAGGCCGGTGGGGAAGCCCGCGCCGCCGCGCCCGCGCAGGGCGGACTCCTTCAGCTCCGCGATGATGTCGTCGGGATCGGTCTTCTCCCTGAGAATCTTCTCCAGAACCTCGTAGCCGCCCGCGCTGCGGTAGGTCTCCAGGGTCCACGGCCTGTCCAGATGCAGGGTCCGGAAACAGACCTGATTGTGTTTCGCTGTCTTGGCCATGTTCAATCCAGCTCGTCCAGGATCTGATCCACCTTTTCGGGGGTCAGGTGTTCATAGTAGCGCTTCCCGATCTGGAACATCGGGGCCCCCACGCAGGCGCCCAGGCACTCCACCTCCTTGAGGGAGAAGCGCCCGTCCGGGGTCACCTCGCCAAAGCCGATACCGAGCCTTTTCTGCAGATGCCGGACGATCTCCTCCGAACCGCACAGCATGCAGGAGATGTTGGTGCAGACGCAGATCTTGTGCCGCCCCACCGGCTTCATCTCATACATGGAGTAGAAGGTGGCCACCTCATAGACCGCGATAGGGTCCATATCCAGGTAGCGGGCCACAGCGTCCATCAGCTCGGTGGTGAGATGGCCGCCATTCTGATCCTGAACGATGCGCAGCGCGGCCATCACCGCGGACTGCTTCTGATCGGCGGGATACTTGGCGATCCAGCGGTCGATGTCGGCGCGCGACTCCTCGCTTATCAACTGGACGGGATCTCTCTCGGTCAACGGTCGACCTCCCCAAACACAATATCCTGGGTTCCTATGATGGCCACCACGTCCGCCAGCATGTGGCCGCGGGACATCTCGTCGAGGGCGGAGAGATGCACGAAACCCGGCGCGCGGATCTTCAGCCGGTAGGGCTTGTTGGCGCCGTCGGAGATGATGTAGATCCCGAACTCCCCCTTGGGGTGCTCCACCGCCGCGTAGGCCTCGCCCTCTGGCACGCAGTAGCCCTCGGTGAACAGCTTGAAGTGGTGGATCAGCGACTCCATGTCACCCTTCACCTCGCTGCGCCGTGGCGGGGTGACCTTGTGGTTGTCCAGCATCACCGGGCCGGGGTTGGCGCGCAGCCACTCCACGCACTGCCTGATGATGCGGTTGGACTGGCGCATCTCCTCCACCCGCACCAGGTAGCGATCGTAGGTATCGCCGTTGGTGCCCACCGGGATGTCGAACTCCAGCCTGTCGTACACCTCATAGGGCTGCTTCTTGCGCAGGTCCCAGGCGATCCCGGAGCCGCGCAGCATCGGCCCGGTAAAGCCCAGCTGCAGGGCACGCTCGGGGGATACCACGCCGATATCCACGGTACGCTGCTTCCAGATCCGGTTCTCGGTGAGCAGCGTCTCGTACTCGTCCACGCAGGTGGGAAAACGTTCCGTGAAATCCTCGATGAAGTCCAGCAGGGAGCCCTGGCGGTTGCGGTTGAGGCGCTCCACATCCCTGGCGTCGTGCCACTTGGATGTCTCGTAACGGGGCATGGAGTCCGGCAGATCGCGGTACACCCCTCCGGGGCGGTAGTAGGCGGCATGCATGCGCGCCCCCGAAACCGCCTCGTAGCAGTCCATGAGATCCTCCCGCTCGCGGAAGGCGTAGAGGAATATGGTCATGGCGCCTATGTCCAGGCCGTGCGCGCCGATCCACATCAGATGGTTCAGGATGCGGGTGATCTCGTCGAACATGACGCGGATGTACTGGGCGCGGATGGGCACCTCGATCCCGAGCAGCTTCTCCACCGCCATCACGTAGGCGTGCTCGTTGCACATCATGGAGACATAGTCGAGCCGGTCCATGTAGGGCAGCGCCTGGTTGTAGGTGCGGACCTCGGCCAGCTTCTCGGTGGCGCGGTGCAGCAGGCCGATGTGGGGATCGGCGCGCTCCACCACCTCCCCGTCCATCTCCAGCACCAGGCGCAGCACCCCGTGCGCGGCGGGGTGCTGGGGGCCGAAGTTCAGGGTATAGTTGCGGATCTCAGGCATCGCCGTTCTCCCCTTCGTTCGCGGCCAGCCCCGCATAGCGCTGATCGTGGCGGATCACGCGCGGGATGTTGATGCGCGGCTCCACGGTAACCGGACGATAGACCACGCGCCCCTTCTGTTCGTCGTAGTACATCTCCACGTTGCCGCTGAGCGGGAAGTCCTTGCGGAACGGATGGCCGATGAAGCCGTAGTCGGTGAGGATGCGGCGCAGGTCGGGATGGCCCTCGAACAGCACCCCGAACAGATCGAACGCCTCGCGCTCGAACCAGTTGGCCGCCGCCCAGATCCCCACCACCGAGTCCAGCTGCGGCCGCTCGTCATCTAGAAACACCCGCAGCCGCAGGCGCTGGTTGTTGGTCACCGAAAGCAGATGATAGACCACCGCAAAACGCGGCCCCTGCCAGGCTCCGTCACCATAAGCGGAGTAGTCCACGGCGCAGAGATCGATCAGCTCCTCGAAGGCGAAATCCGCCTCGTCACGCAGCGCCTCGCACACCTCCAGCAACCGCTCGCGCGGGATCTCCAGGGTAACCTCGCCCAGCGCCACCTTGCTGCTGCCTCCGATCTTCCCGAACCGGGTCTGGATCAGTTCAGCAACTCTCTGGGCGGCTTCGGTCATCTGGCAGGCTCACTCGCTACGGGCTATGGTATTGGTACGGCGGATCTTGTTGCGCAGCTGCATGATACCGTACAGCAGCGCCTCCGCGGTGGGCGGGCAGCCCGGCACGTAGATGTCCACGGGAACCACCCGGTCGCAACCGCGCACCACGGAGTAGGAGTAGTGGTAGTAGCCGCCACCATTGGCGCAGGAACCCATGGAGATCACCCAGCGCGGCTCGGCCATCTGGTCATAGACCTTGCGCAGCGCCGGGGCCATCTTGTTGATCAGGGTGCCGGCCACGATCATCACGTCGGACTGGCGCGGACTGGGGCGGAACAGCATGCCGAAGCGATCCAGATCGTAGCGGGAGGCGCCCGCCTGCATCATCTCCACCGCGCAGCAGGCCAGGCCAAAGGTCATCGGCCAAAGGGAGCCGGTACGCGCCCAGTTGATGAGCTGGTCGGCGGAAGTGGTCACCACCCCTTCACGCAAGACGCCTTCTATTCCCACTCCAGTGCCCCCTTCATCCACTCATAGGCAAACCCGATTACCAGGATCCCCAGAAACAGCACCATGGCGACGAAACCGAACATCCCGATCTCTCCCAGCACCACACCCCAGGGAAACAGAAACGCGATCTCGAGATCGAAAATGATGAACAGGATGGCAACCAGATAGTAGCGCACATCGAACTTCATGCGGCTGTCTTCGAACGGTTCGAAGCCGCATTCGTAGGCGGAGAGTTTCTCTTCGTCGGGACGCCGCGGCGCCAGCACCAGACCCAGCCCGATCATTATCCCACCCAGCAAAAATCCGATGGCCAGAAACACCAGGATGGGAAAGTAGTTTTCGAGCACGGCTTGTGGAGTTCCCTAGTCTTGTTATTTCTCTGGAAAGAATCTGTAGTGGTTCAAAAGCCTATTCCATGGGCAAACTGGATGTCAACCCTTTCCGGCGGCGAACAGGAGCCGCCCAATATTTCCACAAAAAAATTGTGTTAATGCGCTGTGCGTAGCGAGCCGTTCCGGATCCCGCTACTACAGGCAGACTATGGTGCGGATGGCCGGAATCGAACCGGCACGGCTTGCGCCACCGCCCCCTCAAGACGGCGTGTCTACCAGTTCCACCACATCCGCACGGAGGGTTACCAAGACAATGGATGGCAAAGACTCGTTCAGAGCGCTCCCCGCGGGCGGGCGTCTGGACGGTCAGCCGCCGATTGAGGCTTTGTGCCACCGATTGTCTTGGAATATGGTTACTCCTGTTTCTGCGTGGCAGCCCCGCCCGTTTTTTCCGGCGGCGATACCGACGGCACATCCCCCTCTGCGGCAGAGGGAGCCACCGGTACGGCGGGCAGGTCCGGGGCGGCCGGTACGGACTCCGGCTGGCCGGTTTCGGCGGGTGCCGGCACGGCAAACTCCTCGGTCACGCTCTTGCGCACTACCGTTTGCCCCGACATATAGGCCAGAACCAGGCTGGTGGCGAAAAAGGCCGCCGCCAGGATGGCGGTTGTACGGGACAGAAACGAGGCCGAGCCACGGGCGCCAAAAACGGTACCCGACGCACCGGCTCCGAACGCGGCTCCCATCTCCGCGCCCTTACCGGCCTGCAACAGAACAAGGACGATCAAGGCCGCGGCGATAATGATGTGGAGCGCGAGAACGATGGTCTGCATGATCGGAAATCCGTTTGCCGGGCGCGCTCAAGGAGCCGCCTGGCAGATGGCGATGAACTCGCCGGCGTCCAAGGATGCGCCACCAATCAGGCCGCCGTCGATATCCGGCATGGCAAACAGATCAGCGGCATTGGCCGCCTTGACGCTGCCACCGTACAGAATGCGCACCTGCTCCGCCACCGCGCCACTACGGGACGCTATGCGCTGGCGGATAAACGCATGGACATCCTGGGCCTGCTGGGGAGAGGCGGTCTTGCCGGTACCGATGGCCCACACCGGCTCATAGGCAATCACCCCGTCGGCGAGCGCCTCGATCCCCTCCAGCTCGATGACTGCATCCAGCTGGCGCGCCACCACATCCTCGGTGACTCCCTGCTCGCGCTCCTCGAGAATCTCGCCCACACACAGGATGGGCCGCAGCCCGGCGGCACGGGCCGCGGCGTACTTGGCCGCTACCAGCGCGTCGTCCTCACCGTACAGGGTGCGGCGCTCGGAGTGGCCAACGATGGCGTATCTGCAACCGAAATCCAGCAGCATGGAGGCGGCAATCTCCCCGGTATAGGCGCCGCTCTGGTGCTGACTGAGGTTCTGGGATCCCAGCGCCACCTCCGTATCCTGCAGCAGCTCCGCCACCATGGGGATATAGACGTAGGGGGGGCATACCGCCACCTCCGCCCGGCCCACGCTGGCGAGCGATCCCTTGATTCCGTCCAGAAGCAGCTCGATACTCCTGGCGGAACCGTTCATTTTCCAGTTCCCGGCAACCAGTGGCTGACGCATCCGCTCTCCCCTGTTTCACGATGAAAAGTCGGGAAAGCTTACCGCCGCGCTGGGAGAAAATCAACCGCCCTCTGCGGCCTCGGCCGCCTGCGCCACGATCTCGGCGAGCTGTTTTGCCAGGGTCTCCACCTGGGGGGCGTCGTCCCCCTCCACCATCACCCGGATCACCGGTTCGGTGCCGGAGGGGCGCAGCAGCACCCGGCCGCGGCCCGCCATCTGGCTTTCCACATCACGCACCGCGTTCTGTACCAGCTCCGACTCCTCCGGCAGGAAACGCTTCTCCAGGCGCACGTTGATCATGGTTTGGGGAAACTTGGTCATGCCCCGCTTCAGGGTGTAGAGCGTCTGGCCGCTGTTGACCATGGCGGACAATACCTGCAACGCCGAGATGATGCCGTCGCCCGTGGTGGTGCAGTCACGGCAGATGATGTGGCCGGAGGATTCACCCCCCAGAATCCACCCCTCCTGGGTCATCAGTTCGCTCACATAGCGGTCCCCCACCGCCGCGCGCCGGAAGGGGATCCCTGCATCCTTGAAGGCCAGTTCCAGCCCCAGGTTGCTCATTACGGTACCCACCACTCCCCCACCATAGGCGCCTCCGTTGCGATGGCCGTTGCTCTGCCGATCCCGGGCTATTACGAACAGCAGCTCGTCGCCGTCCACCACCTCGCCCTTGTGATCCACCATGATGAGCCGATCCCCGTCGCCGTCCAAGGCGATCCCCAGCTCGGCATCGTGCTCGATGACCGCCCGCTGCAGCGTCGCCGGGCTGGTGGAGCCACATTCAAAGTTGATGTTCACGCCGTCCGGATCGGCGCCTATGGAGATTACATCGGCTCCCAGCTCGCGGAACACTTTGGGGGCCACGTCATAGGTGGCGCCGTTGGCGCAATCCACCACCAGGCGCATCCCGCCCAGTTCGAGGCCCGGTGGCACGGTGCTCTTGCAGAACTCGATATAACGGCCGGCGGCATCATTGACGCGCACCGCGCGGCCCAGCTTGCCGGACTCCACGCAGCTTACCGGATGATCCAGAAACCGTTCGATCTCCCGCTCGGTTTCGTCCGGCAGCTTGAAACCGAGCCGCGAGAAGAACTTGATGCCGTTGTCATGGTATGGGTTGTGCGACGCGCTGATCACGATCCCGGCGTCGGCGCGCATGGTGCGGGTAAGATAGGCGATCCCCGGTGTCGGCATGGGGCCCAGCAGGCGGATATCCACCCCGGCGGCGGACAGCCCGGCCTGCAGGGCGGATTCGAACATGTAGCCGGAGAGCCGTGTGTCCTTGCCGATCACCACCTTGCCACGCCCTCCGTGACCAGCCAGCACGTGGCCCACCGCCCAGCCCAGATGCAGCACGAACTCGGGCGTGATGGGGCTGGTGCCTACCTGACCACGGATCCCGTCGGTGCCGAAATATCGTCTCGTCATACTCCTTCCCCTTCCCCTCTGATTATGGTCGGTTACTCTGCAGGCTGAACCTGCTGCAGCGCCGCTGTTATCTTCAGCGCGTCGACAACAGGCCCAACGTCGTGCACCCGGACGATGGAGGCCCCCAGCCACACCGCCAGGGTGGCGGCAGCGAGACCACCGTACAGCCTTCCGTCCACCGGCCGCTCTCCCAACAGCGCACCCAGCATGGATTTGCGCGACAGCCCCACCAGTACTGGATATCCCATATCGGCCAGCCGGGGCAACCCCTGCAGCAACTGGAGATTATGCTGCAGACTCTTGCCAAAACCAAAGCCGGGATCTATCAACAGCTGGCCGGGAGCGATCCCCGCCGCCCGACAGCTCTCGATGCGTTCCCGCAGAAAGCGGCCCACCTCTTCCACTACATTCCGGTAACAGGGGCGCTGCTGCATGGTGCGGGGCTCCCCCTGCATGTGCATCAGGCAGACCGGTACCCCGGCCGCAGCCGCGGCCTCCAGCGCGCCCGGCCGGCGCAGGGCATATACGTCGTTGATCATTCCCGCCCCGGCGCGCACCGCTTCCCGCATCACCTCCGGTTTGCTGGTGTCCACGGATATGACGGCCGGCAGCTCCCCACGCAGCGCCTCGATTACCGGGATCACCCGATCCAGCTCCTGCTGCAGCTCTACCGGAGCGGCGCCCGGCCGCGTGGATTCTCCGCCCACGTCAATGATGGTGGCTCCGGCCCGGTGCATCTCCCTCGCCCGGCCCAGGGCGGCGTCACGAGCAAAAAAAACACCCCCGTCCGAAAATGAGTCGGGAGTGACATTGAGAATCCCCATTACCTGCGGCCGAGCGAGATCCAGCTCCCTGCCCGCACACTCCAGGCGTCTCTCCATGCGGTATCAGTGCTGGCCCGCTGGCTTGCCTATGGTGCCACTCTTGCTCTCCTCGCCGCTCTCCTGATTGCTGCCCGCGACGCTGCTGCCATCACCGGAGCGCGGTTCCGGTTCGTCCCAGTCCTTGGGAGGGCGAGGTGGCTTGCCCGCCATGATATCGTCGATCTGCGCCGCGTCGATGGTCTCGTATTTAATCAGCGCGTCGGCCATCAGATGCAGCTTGTCCATGTTTTCCGTCAGGATCTCCTTCGCCCGCTGGTAGTTGCTGTCGATTATGGAGCGGATCTCCTCGTCGATGATATGGGCGGTCTCATCAGAGACATTTTTGTGCTGGGTCACCGAGTGGCCGAGGAACACCTCCCCCTCCTCCTCGCTGTAGGTGAGCGGGCCAAGGCGCTCCGACAGCCCCCACTTGGTCACCATGTTGCGGGCGATCTCGGTGGTGCGCTGGATGTCGTTGGAGGCGCCGGTGGTCACCTTCTCGGGACCGAACACCAGCTCCTCCGCGATACGGCCGCCAAACAGGCTGCAGATCTGGCTCTCCAGGCGCTGCTTGCTGTAGCTGTAGCGATCCTCGGTGGGCAGGAACATGGTCACCCCGAGGGCGCGGCCGCGCGGGATGATGGTCACCTTGTGCACCGGATCGTGCTCCGGCACCAGGCGCCCCACGATGGCATGGCCGGATTCGTGGTAGGCGGTGAGCTTCTTCTCCTCCTCGCTCATCACCATGGACTTGCGCTCCGCGCCCATCATGATCTTGTCCTTGGCCTTCTCGAAATCGGCCATGGAGACGGTGCGCTCTCCGGCACGGGCCGCGAACAGGGCCGCCTCATTGACCAGGTTGGCCAGATCCGCCCCGGAGAATCCAGGCGTGCCGCGCGCGATGACCGATGCCTGCACGTCGTCGGCTACCGGCACCTTGCGCATGTGCACCTTCAGAATCTGCTCCCGGCCGCGCAGATCCGGCAGCGGCACCACCACCTGACGATCAAAACGGCCGGGGCGCAGCAGGGCCGGGTCCAGCACGTCGGGACGGTTGGTGGCGGCGATCACGATTACTCCCTCGTTGCCCTCGAAGCCATCCATCTCCACCAGCAGCTGGTTGAGGGTCTGCTCGCGCTCGTCGTGCCCGCCACCGAGACCGGCACCACGATGGCGGCCCACCGCGTCGATCTCGTCGATGAAGATGATGCAGGGGGCGTGCTTCTTGGCCTGCTCGAACATGTCCCGCACCCGCGATGCACCCACACCCACGAACATCTCCACGAAATCGGAGCCGGAGATGGTGAAGAACGGCACCTTGGCCTCACCGGCGATGGCCTTGGCCAGCAGGGTCTTGCCGGTTCCAGGCGGCCCTACCATCAATACCCCCTGCGGGATCTTGCCGCCCAGTTTCTGGAACTTGGCCGGTTCACGCAGGAACTCCACCAGCTCCGCCACGTCCTCTTTGGCCTCCTCGGCGCCGGCCACGTCGTTGAATGTGATCTTGACCTGGTTCTCGCCCAGCATGCGCGCCCGGCTCTTGCCGAACGACATGGCGCCACGCCCCCCGGCGCCGCCCTGCATCTGGCGCATGAAGAAGATCCAGACCGCTATCAGCAGCAGCATCGGGAACCAGGAGATGAAGATCTGCACCAGCAGCGACTGCTGCTCGGGAGGCCGTGCGTCGATTACCACGTTGTTGTTGAGCAGATCTCCTATCAGGCCGGGGTCGCCCGGGCTGTAGGTGACAAAGGTGTTGTCATCCGTGGTGACGCCACGAATGGTGCGCCCCTCAATCATCACCCTTTTCACCCGTCCGTCACGCACGTCGGAGATGAAGCGGGAGTACTCCAGTGGCTGGGCCGCCTGCTGGTGGGGGGTAAAATTGTTGAATACGGCCATCAGGATGACCGCAATGACCACCCACAGCAGAATGTTTTTTACGATGTCGTTCAAAATATGCCTCTCGACTCTTCCGTTACAACCGCGGCATCCGCAGACACCGCGCGCCCTACGTTACTACAATATATGGTTTCTCGCCAGCAGGTACACCTCCCGCGAACGGGGCCGCGAAGCCGCGGGCTTGCGGGTGACCACCTTGCGGAACGAGCCGCGCAGCTCACTCCGCAAACCCTCCATCCCCTCTCCCTCGAATGTCTTGACCAGCAGATCTCCCCCCGGTCTGAGCACGTTACGGGCAAAATCCAGCGCCAGCTCGGCCAGATAGATGGCTCGCGGCTGATCCACCGCCTTTACCCCCGTAATATTGGGGGCCATATCAGACAATACAAGATCCGCTGGCCGGCCAGCCAGCCGATCCAGCAGCAGCTCGTAAACCCCCTGCCCGCGAAAATCCCCCTGGATGAACTCCACCCCAGGCAGTGGATCCATCGGCAGGATATCCAGCGCCACCACGCGGCCCGCTCCGCCGACCAGCCGGGCGGCCAGCTGAGACCATCCACCCGGGGCCGCGCCCAGATCCACCACCGTCATTCCCGGCCCCAGCAGGCCATCCCTCTGCTGGATCTCCAGCAGCTTGTAGCTGGCCCGACAGCGGAAGCCATCCTGCCGAGCGCGCTTCACATAGTGGTCGTCGAAATGCTCCCGCAGCCAGCGGGAGCTACTCTTGCTGCGCGCCACTCTCCACTCCCCGCTGCTCCAGCTCCAGCCGCCGCAAAACGGAACGGGTGCGCAACACCAGCCAGACCGCCGCCGTACAGCCGGCCACGAGCAGCAGCGCCAGTTGCGCTACCCAGCCGTCCACCAACCGTTCCACCACCAGCCATAGCAGCGGCAGCGCCACCAGCACCACTCCCAGCTCGAATTTGACCTTGTTGAGCGGGCTGGGAGCTACGCCGATGCCTCTCATCCTGCGGGAATCGTTACGTTGCGGTTCCATAGCGACAGACCGTACAAACAGCATGTTTCGGGAAAAACCCAAGTATCGGCAACATCCGGCCGCAACTCAACTGTTGACCGACCGGCCCCCGTCCACGGTAAGGATCTCGCCACTCACATAGTCCGCGTCCCGGATAAGATAGAGCACCGCGCGCAGCACGTCTTCCGGCGATCCCTGGCGCTTGAGAAAGGTGCGCGAGATGATGCGCTGCTTGGCGAGCTCGTCCAGTTCCTGTTCCGGCCACAGGATGGCTCCGGGGGCGACCGCGTTGACCCGCACCTCGGGCCCCAGCTCGCAGGCCATGGCTTTGGTCAGCATGATTATCCCTGCCTTGGTGATGCTGTAGATGGGATATTTTTTGAGAGGGCGCAGAGCATGGATGTCTGCTATGTTGACGATACTGCCGCCGCGGGCAGCCAGGTAAGGGGCGGCCGCCTGGCAGAGAAAGAACGGTGCCTTGAGATTGGTGCCAATCAACTGCTCCCAGCAGCGCTCGTCGGCAGTGCCGATTTCAGTTGGATAGAAACTGGAGGCGTTGTTGATCAATACATCCAGATGCCCCCACGCCTCGCTCGCCTGCTTGACGATGGAGGAGATCTTGCTGGTCTCGGTCAGATCGGCCTGGATCAGGATTACCGACTCCTCCCGCTGCCGGTTCAATACATGCTGGAGAGAGAGCGCCGCGCCGCGAGAGGTGTGATAGTGGATGGCAAGGTTCATTCCCTGGCGGTGCAGCCCCCGCGCCAACGCCGCGCCGATACGGTGGGCCGCGCCGGTGATAAGCGCCACCTTGCCTGCCAGAAGGGGTGTGTTATCCTGCACGGGTTTCCCCTTTGCGGTCTGTTAGCAATTACTGTACCGCAAACATGGTCCCATAACCAGAATTTATAGCATGAACCAACCCGTTTACCCGCGCACCCGGGCGCAGCGCGCGGCCGCCCCGCTTGGCCTGCCTGACCCCGGCAGCGACGCCGCGGCGCACAGCGCGCGGCTGTCGGCGCTGCTGCGCCGCGAAATGGACGGGAACGGCGGCGCCATCAGCTTTGCCCGCTTCATGGAGATGGCCCTGTACGCCCCCGGCCTGGGATACTACAGCGGCGGAAGCCGCAAGTTCGGGGCGGAGGGGGACTTCGTCACCGCCCCCGAGATCTCCCCTCTGTTCTCCCGTTGCATTGCGCGCCAGGCGCATCAGGTGCTGGAGGTACTGGGAGACGACGGGGTGATCGTGGAGGCCGGAGCCGGATCGGGGGTGATGGCGGCGGAGGTGCTTCTGGAGCTGGAGCGGCTGAACGGTCTGCCGCGCAGCTACTTCATCCTGGAGCTGAGCGCCGAACTGCGCGAGCGGCAGCGGGCGACGCTGCAATGCAGCGCGGCACACCTGCTGGAGCGGGTCGAGTGGCTGGATACCCAGCCGCAATCCCCCCTGCGTGGGGTAGTGCTGGCCAACGAACTGCTGGACGCCATGCCGGTGCATCTTTTCCGGGTGGGCGAACATGGAGCGGAAGAGCTCTTCGTGACATACGACGAGGACGGGTTTCACTGGAGATGCGCCCCTGTCAGCAACAGGCCGCTGGAGGAGCGGTTGCAGCGGATAACGTCCTCGCTGCCCGACGGTTACCAATCGGAGATCGGCCTGGCGGCCGAACGGTGGCTGCACACCGTCGGCACTCTGCTGGAGGAGGGGGTAATCCTGCTGATCGACTACGGTTTTCCGGAGCACGAATTCTATCACCCGCAGCGTAATGGCGGCACGCTGATGTGTCACTACCGCCACCGAGCCCATCCGGATCCTCTGATCCTGCCCGGCCTGCAGGACATCACCTGCCACGTAAATTTCACCGCCCTGGCAGAAACGGCCACGGCGGCCGGTTTGGAGCTGTATGGCTACACCACCCAGGCCCACTTTCTGCTGGCCACGGGCCTGGAGCAAGCGCTGCGGGAGATGCCGGATGGCCTGCCCGACCGTCTCAGGCTGAGCCAGCAGGTCAGAACCCTGACCATGCCACAGGAGATGGGCGAGCTGTTCAAGGTGATGGCAGTCGGCAGAGGATTGGCGGAAATACCGCTTCAGGGTTTCATGCTTCGTGATCTAAGGGGGAAGCTGTAGGATGGATCTGATCCAGATCGTGGTGCTGGCGCTGCTGCAGGGGCTGACCGAGTTCCTGCCCATATCCAGTTCGGCCCATCTCATCCTAGTGCCGGTGCTGACCGGCTGGCAGGATCAGGGGCTGGCGTTCGACGTCGCGGTACATATCGGGACCCTCGTGGCAGTGGTATGGTATTTCAGGGAGGAGCTGATGGTCATGGCGCGGGAGTGGGGAGTCTCCCTCGCCGGGGGGGAGTCCACCCCCAACAGCAGGCTGGCCTGGGGGGTATTGCTGGGAACTGTGCCGGCGGGGCTGGCGGGGCTGCTGTTCAAGGATTTCATCGAAACCGGCCTGCGCTCGCCGCTGGTGATTGCCACCACCACCGTCCTGTTCGGTTTGCTGCTGTGGTGGGCCGACACCCGGGGACGCAGGGAGCGAGACGAATACTCCCTGGGCTGGCTGGACGTGCTGTTGATCGGTTGCGCCCAGGCCCTGGCCCTGATCCCGGGGACATCACGCTCGGGGATCACCATGACCGCAGCGCTGATGCTGGGACTCACCCGGGAGGGGGCGGCGCGCTTCTCGTTCCTGCTCTCGATCCCGATCATCCTGCTGGCCGGGGGACTCAAGACACTGGATCTGCTGCGGATGGATGCGCCGGTGGACTGGCTGGCCCTGATCCTGGGGACGCTGCTGTCGGCGCTGAGCGCCTATCTCTGCGTGCACTGGTTCCTCAAGCTGCTGGAACGTGTCGGCATGACGCCGTTCGTGATCTACCGGCTGCTGCTGGGGCTGTTCCTGTTCTACATATTCCTCTGAGATGCATACCGACGGAGCCTTGAGATACCGTCCGCTGTGGCTCGCCATGGGCTGGGGTATGGTGGCCCTGGTATTTTACCTCTCGCTTACCCCGAGGCCGGTGGAACTGAGGATTGACTACGGCGACAAATATCTGCACCTTCTGGCCTACTTCGTGCTGATGTGGTGGTTCCAGCAACTCTATCCGGCACGAGGTGCCAGGCTGTTGCTGCTGTGCCTGTTCACCGGGATGGGGGTAGGGCTCGAATATCTGCAGGGGATCAGCGGCATGCGGGTTTTCGATCCGGCCGACATGGTCGCCAACGGCCTGGGCGCCCTGCTGGCCTGGACAGTGGGGTGGCTGGGATTCGCATCGCTGCTGCCGTGGGTGGAGAGCCTGCTGGTGCCGAAACGGCAGTAGGTTTCCGTGGCTTTTCCCCGAATCGTGGGGGTGAAATGGCAAATCACCGCATAGCGGCTCCGTCCTTGACAGGCAGAATGCACGCCGGAAGATGGTCGGCAGAAGGGGATTGGGGACGCTTTGGGATAGCCGGACCACTTGCAGTTGGCGCAGGTATGGGGACACCTGGCAGTCTCCAGCCAGACAGCCCCAATCCCCTTCTGGCTACCGAGTATGTGGCGTGCATTCTGCCTGTCAAGGATGATTTGCCATTTCACCCCCACGATTCGGGGAAAAGCCGTTTCAGCCAGCGTTCCAGTAATGCCGTGCGGAGAGGCGGTATGATTCCGGGGCAGAGATCCCCTTTTCGTCAAGCCTGAAGCGGATGGCGCCAAGGCTGGCGCTATCCAGCAGCAGCGCCCCCTCCTCCCGGTAGCGCCGCGCCACCTGCGGGTGGGGGTGGTGAAAACGGTTGCGGTAACCCACGGGAAACAGCACATATTTCGGGTCAACCGCGGCGACGAAGCGGCGCTGGGAGGAGCTCTTGCTACCATGGTGGGGCGCTACCAGGATGGCCGCTGCCAGCTGCCGCGGATACTCTGCCAGCAGCTCCCGCTCGGCGCGCCGCTCTATGTCCCCGGTCAGCAACAGCGCGCCGCCACCACTCTCCACCCGGAGAACACAGGAGGCATCATTACCCGCCATCGTGCCGTCCGCTTCGGGATGCAGAATCGTAAACCGCACTCCGTCCCAGCGCCAGCTCTCTCCCCGCCTGCACGGCTCCGCTCCCTCGGACAACCTCTCGGGAACGGTGCTCAGGATGCGCCGAACATCGTAGCTGCGCAGCAGCGACGCCGCGCCACCGATATGGTCGTTATCACCGTGACCAACCATCAGCACGTCCACCGTTTGGACACCTGCGTTGCGCAGAAAGGGGACGACCACCGCGGCGCCGGTATCGAACCGGTCGCTGAATTTCGGGCCGGTGTCATATACCAGCGTATGGTTGCGGGTCTGCACCACTGCCGCCAAACCCTGCCCCACGTCCAGCAGGGTAAACCAGGCCTCACCCGGCGCAGGCCGTTGCGGAGCGGCAACGACCAGCGGCAGCAGCCAGACGCCCCCGACCCAGCGCGCCGGAACACCCCGTGGCGCCAGCATCCAGAGGATCCCGATGGCGGCGGCCGCCAGCGCCCACGAGGAGGGCTCCCCGCCAGGTTGCCAACGGGAGAAATCCAGCCCTGCCAGCCACTCCAGGATTGGCCACAGCCACCCCAGCAGATCTGCCGCCAGGCCGAGCAGCCAGCCACCCAGGGGCGGATAGAGCAGCACGCAGGCGGCGCCGAGCAGAGTCAGCGGCACCACCGCCATGCTGACCCAAGGTACCGCGAGCAGGTTGGCCAGTGGCGAGAGCAGTGGCACCTGTTGAAAGAAGAGCGCCAGCAGAGGCAGCAGCCCCAGCGCTACCACCCACTGCACCCGCCCCCACTGTCTCCAGCCGCCGGTTCCGCGGAGCCGCCCGCCCAGTCCATACAGAATCACCGCCACCGCGGCGAAGGAGAGCCAGAACCCCGCCGTAACCACCGCCACGGGATCCATTAACAACACTCCGCCTAGCGCCAGCAGGAGCGCTCGGGCCGGGGTAACCTGCCTGCGCAACAGCAGAGCCACCATGACCGCCGCAACCATGATCAACGCTCTCCGGGTAGGTATCGAGAACCCGGCCAGGGCGGCGTATGCGGCGGCCAGCAGCAAGGCCAACGCGGCGGCGGCCTGTGGCGCCGGAACGATCAGGGCCGCCCGGCCGCACAGGGTCCATAGATAACGCCCCAGAAAGAAGGCCAGACCGGCGATCAGTCCGATATGCAGCCCGGATATGGCCATCAGGTGGCTGGTGCCGGTCGCGGCAAGAGTATCCCACTGCCGGTTCGGGATGGATCCGCGTTCTCCAATTGCCAGAGCGGTTACGAGACCGGAGAAGGGGTGGTCGCCTATCTGCCCGGCGATGAGCCGCCTCAGCCGGGTTCGCAGGCGATCCACCGGCCGGGAGTACCACACCGACTCCAGATGCTGCCAGGGAGAGTTGGCGCGCACATATCCGGTGG
>DRMK01000315.1 GCA_011322575.1 Gammaproteobacteria bacterium | reverse complement strand
GAACGGCTGGACGACTACTGGGACAGCCTGGACATCATCATCCACTCGGTGGCCTTCGCCCCCCGCAGCGAGCTGGAAGGCCCCTACCTGGACAGCGTCTCCCGCGAGGGGTTCAAGATCGCCCATGAGATCAGCTCCTACAGCTTCTCCGCCCTGGCCAAGGCGGGCCGCAACATGATGACCGGCCGGGACGGCGCCATGCTGACGCTGAGCTATCTGGGGGCGGAGCGGGCCATGCCCAACTACAACGTGATGGGACTGGCCAAGGCGAGCCTGGAGGCCAACGTCCGCTACATGGCGGATTCACTGGGACCGGACGGGATCCGGGTCAACGCGGTCTCCGCCGGCCCCATCCGTACCCTGGCCGCCGCCGGCATCAGCGACTTCCGCAAAATGCTGGACTATGTGGAAGAGAACGCGCCGCTACGGCGCAACGTGACCATCGATGAGGTGGGAAACACCGCCGCCTTCCTCTGCTCGGACCTCGCCTCCGGCATCACCGGCCAGATCGTTTACGTGGACTCCGGCTTCAACACCATCGGCATGGGGGGCTACAAGTAGCTTCCCGGCCCAGCGGACAACGGGCGCTTCATCCCTGGTGGGCGGGATACCTGTCGGGAAACGGCCGGGGTACGGATGGGAAAGGAGGGACACCGGCCCGGGCGGCCATCGCGCTGCGGGCACCGCTCTGGAGTTTCAGAACGCCTACCTCAAGATGACTACGGAGACTCCTCTCTCCGGCCGATCTCCGCCGCGCCTTTCAGCCAGTTGACCAGATCCGCGAACTCGGCGCGGCCCCAGCCGGCGGCCAGGGACGCTCTGTCACCCTTGGCCTGCTCCTCCTCCACGCCGGCGGGATCGCCGTCCTGCACCGCGAACAGCGCCAGCACCGCCGCATCACCATTCAGCCTGCGCGCCTCGTAGCGGGGCTTGCCTTCTGCGGGCCGTGGCATCTTGAAGATCTGGCGCACAATGGCCGGGTTGGTCTTGCGGTCGTTGCGGGCAAGGGAGTCGATACGTTCCCACTTCAGCTTGTGCTCCTCGGCGAGGGCGCTCAACTCCTCTCCGCCGGAGGCGCGCCGGGCGATCTTCTCGGCGTCGGCAAACGCCGCATCACTGGCCTTCTCCCTGCGCAGCTGCGCCGTTATCTTCTCCCTGACCTCCTCCAGCGGCAGCTGCTGCTGCGCCACATGCTCCTTCTTGCGCAGTACCACCGTCTGTACCGGGCTCAGCTCCACCGGCTCACTGTTGTATCCCTGCTCGAGAACCTCCGGACTGAAGGCGGCGGCGACGAACTTCGGATCGGAGGCGATCCCCTCCCCTCCCCGGCGATCGAACAGCGGCGTGCTCTTTATGGAGAGACCCAGCTGGTCGGCAGCCGGCTCCAGGGAGTCGGGATGCTCGAAGCTGAGGTTTGCCAGCTGCTCGGCAGCCTCGTAAAAACGCTTCTCCGCCAGATGCCGGCGGTAGTCCCGCGCAACCCGCTCCCGGATCTCGTCAAATTCGGGCGTGGACCCCGGCTCCACTCCGGTGACCGTGATGATGTGGAAACCAAAATCGGTGCGTACCGGATCACTAATCTCACCCTCCGCCATGGCAAAGGCCGCGGCTTCGAAGGCGGGCTCCATCACCCCTTTGCCGAACATCCCCAGATCCCCACCCTCCTGGGCGGAACCGGGATCGCCGGAGTATTCCCGCGCCAGATCCACAAAGGACTCTCCGGCACGCAGGCGCTCCACCAGCTTTTCCGCCTTGGCGCGCGCCTCCGCCACCGCTGCATCGTCGGCATCGGCATCCAGCGGTATCAGTATGTGGCTCGCGCGGCGCCGCTCGGGCTTGCTGTAGCTGCCCCTGTTCTCGTCGTAGTACCTGCGCAGCTCCTCCTCGTCCGCTTCGATGGTGGAGGCAAGCTCCTCCACGCTCAGCTCCAGATACTGCACGCTCACCTGTTCCGGGCGGACGAAGGAGTCCCGGTTCTGTTCATAATAAGCAGCCACCTCCTCATCGGTGATGGTCACACCCTCCTCATACCCGGCCGCCGGCACCAACAGGTAACCCGCGTCACGCCGCTGCTGCTCCAGGCGCAGCAGATCCTCCAGCTCCCTGCCGGTGGCAAATGCGCTGTTCTCCACCCCCAGGCGAAGCTGCTCCAGCACCAGGTCCCGGCGCAGCATGGGTTCGAAGCCTCCCGGCAACATGCCCTGGTTGCGCAGCGCCCGCTCGTAGGCCTGCGGGGAGAACACCCCCTCCTCCTGGAATGCCGGGATGGAATGAATGCGGGCCACCAGCTGTTCATCCCCGATACGGAAGCCGGCCGATTCCGCCGCCTGAAACAGCACCTCGTTCTCGATCAGTCCTTCACGCGCCACCTCCCGCAGGCGCAGCTCATCCAGCAGGCGCGGATCCGCCCTGTCGCCCAGCGCCGCCAGCAATCTCTGGCGCTGCAGCTGCGCCATCCGCTGCACCTCGCGCTGGGGAATCTCCACGCCGTTCACGGTGGCCGCGGCAGGTTCCCGGCCACCACCGAGATACTCCTGGATCCCCCAAAGGGCGAACGGGATGGTAATCAGAATGACGATGGCCCAGGCGAACCAACCCTGGGAACGAGTGCGAATGCTCTGGAGCATATTGAGAAACTACCCTGGCCCGATAACACCGTTCAACTGCACATCGAAGCCGCCTCTCTCCCTGCTTCGACCCCCCTGGGGAGGATCATTCCGGCGGTTGCTGATTCCGGAGTACGCCGGACATCAACAAAAAGGGCGCACCTTGCGGCACGCCCGCTGCTACTCCTGAATCTGGCGGAGTGGACGGGACTCGAACCCGCGACCCCCGGCGTGACAGGCCGGTATTCTAACCAACTGAACTACCACTCCGTGTGGTGGGTGCTGAGGGGATCGAACCCCCGACATTCGCCTTGTAAGGGCGACGCTCTCCCAGCTGAGCTAAGCACCCCGTTTCCGAGAGCGCGCTAGTTTACTGTATCCTTGAGCGCTTTGCCAGCCTTGAAGGAGGGGATCTTGGCGGCGGCGATGGTCATGGACTCTCCCGTCCGGGGATTGCGGCCAACACGGGCGGCGCGTTCACGTACCAGGAAGGTACCAAAGCCGATCAGGGTAACCTGATCGCCCTTTTTGAGGGCGTTACCGATGGCATCCAGGGTAGCATCCAGGGCGCGACCTGCAGCAGCCTTGGAAATGTCAGCCCCTTCCGCGATTGCATCAATAAGTTCCGATTTATTCACTATGTTTTTCCTCTCTTAACGATAAAAACAGAAAACAAAGCACCACCGCCCTTTCGCACGGCCCTAAACGAGTTTTATACCAACCAGCCAAAACCACTGTCAAGCCGTCGACTGTTGTATCTTATACAAAAAAGCCAGCAATATCATTATTTTCCCTGCGGGAGAATGGTATGGAAACAACAGGCGCCAACCGCCCGCGGCTATGAGAGGAAGGGAGCAATATGACCGGTTCTCAAGCTGTTATGTGAGCGCGGAACACGCTGCACGGGTGCCTTCCTTGACCGCAAAACCAATCCTGCCGCTGGTTTTTTGACTCCTCAAATCACCCTGTGTCGCCACACGGTGACGTTAAATCACCTCAATGAGGGCGCAGCAGATCGGCCTTGACCTCCTTGCGGGACTTCTTCTGGCCGAGCACCTGGACATCATCAGGCAACGGCTCCGGCATCCGCTGCAAAGCGATCTCCAACACCTCATCTATCCAGCGTACCGGCCTGATATCCAGCTCCTGAAGCACATTGGCGGGGATCTCCGACAGATCCTTGGGGTTCTCCTCCGGGATCACCACGATCTTGATGCCGCCACGCACCGCCGCCAGCAGCTTCTCCTTCAGGCCGCCGATGGCCAGCACCTCGCCGCGAAGGGTGATCTCTCCCGTCATGGCCACGTCGGCGCGCACCGGGATCCCGGTCAGCGCGGAGACCAGGGCAGTGCACATCCCGATCCCGGCGCTCGGGCCATCCTTGGGGGTGGCCCCCTCCGGAACGTGGATGTGAATATCATGTTTCTCGTAGAAGTCCGGCTCGATCCCCAGCATGCTGGAACGGGAGCGCACCACGCTCATCGCCGCCGTGATGGACTCCTTCATCACGTCGCCCAGCTGACCGGTGACCTGATGCTTGCCCTTGCCGGGGACCACCACCGTCTCTATGGTGAGCAGATCGCCTCCCACCTCGGTCCAGGCCAGGCCGGTGACCTGGCCCACCTGGTCCTGCTCCTCGGCGCGGCCGTAGCGGTACTGGCGCACCCCCAGGTACTTGTCCAGATTTCGCCCGCTTACCGTGATCCGGCGGCTACTGGAGCTCTTCTTCAGCAGAATCTCCTTCACCACCTTGCGGCAGATCTTGGCGATCTCCCGTTCCAGGCCCCGCACCCCGGCCTCACGGGTGTAGTAGCGGATGATGTCCAGCAGCGCAGCCTCGGTTATCTCCAGTTCGTTCTGCTTAAGGCCGCTCGCCTTCATCTGCTTGGGCAGCAGGTAACGCAGGGCTATGTTGAGCTTTTCATCCTCGGTATAGCCGGGTATGCGGATCACCTCCATTCTGTCCAGCAGGGGGCCGGGGATGTTCATGCTATTGGCAGTAGCGATGAACATCACGTCGGAGAGATCGTAGTCCACCTCCAGGTAGTGGTCGGCGAAGGTGCTGTTCTGCTCCGGATCCAGCACCTCCAGCAGCGCAGCCGCCGGATCGCCGCGGAAATCGGCCGCCATCTTGTCAATCTCGTCGAGCAGGAACAACGGGTTGCGCGTGCCCACCTTGATCAGGTTCTGCATCACCTTGCCCGGCATGGAGCCGATGTAGGTGCGCCGGTGGCCGCGGATCTCCGCCTCGTCGCGCACCCCGCCCAGTGACATGCGCACAAACTTCCGGTTGGTGGCGCGGGCGATGGATCGCGCCAGGGAGGTCTTGCCCACCCCGGGCGGCCCCACCAGACAAAGGATTGGACCCTTCAGCTTTCTGACCCGCTGCTGCACCGCCAGATACTCCAGAATGCGCTCCTTCACCTTCTCCAGGCCGTAGTGATCCGCCTCCAGGATGTCGTTCGCCTTGAGCAGGTCACGGTGGACCCTGGTGCGCTTCTTCCAGGGAACGGCGGTGAGGGTCTCGATATAGTTCCTGACCACCGACGCCTCGGCAGACATGGGCGACATCATCTTCAGCTTGCTAAGTTCCGCCTCCGCCTTCTCCCGGGCCTCCTTCGGCATTCCGGCCTGCTCGATGCGCTTGGCCAGCTCCTCCATCTCATTGGGAGCCTCCTCCATCTCGCCAAGCTCTTTCTGAATCGCCTTCATCTGCTCGTTGAGATAGTACTCGCGCTGGCTCTTCTCCATCTGCCGCTTCACGCGGTGGCGGATCTTCTTCTCCACCTGCAGCAGATCCAGCTCGGACTCCAGCAGCCCCATGAGATACTCGAGACGCTCCCCCACCTCGTTGAACTCGAGGATCTTCTGCTTCTCCTCGATCTTCAGCGCCATGTGCGCGGCGATGGTATCCGCCAATCGGCTGGGGTCGTCGATCCCGGAGAGGGAAGAGAGGATTTCGGGGGGGATCTTGTTGTTGAGTTTTACATACTGCTCGAACTGGGTGACCACGGAGCGGGTCAGAACCTCGGCCTCCCGCTCATCCAGTCCGGTTGGCTCCTGAATGGTGAACTGCGCCAGGAAGTAGTCATCCACCCCCAGGAAATTGACGATCCGGGCGCGCTGGCTACCCTCCACCAGCACCTTCACGGTACCATCGGGAAGCTTCAGTAGTTGCAGTATGTTGGCCAGGGTAGCTACCCGGTAGATGTCGTCCAGCCCCGGCTCATCGGTGGAGGCGTTGGTCTGGGCCACCAGCAGGATCTGCTTGCCACCCTCCATAGCGGCCTCCAGCGCGCGGATGGACTTCTCCCTCCCCACGAAGAGCGGGATCACCATGTGAGGATAGACCACCACATCACGCAATGGCAGCAGTGGCGCTGCCTGTATGGGGTCGTCTACCACCTCGGAAACCTGATCTGGATACTCTGCCATGAAACCACCTTCTCTCCCGGATACCGTCCGGCTACCGGCCGCTGTAACTTCGCCAAGCTCTATTCTATATAGGAGCTGGACAGCGGCTTTTCAATAGCAGGCGGCTCCGTCGCAGATGGAGAGCTCCATCGCTATTTGTCGGAGGCCACCTGCTGCTCGGAGCCCTCATACAACAGTATCGGCTCGGAATCGGCAGTTATAGACCCCTCGTCGACAATTACCTTGGAGACATTCTCCATGGAAGGGAGATCATACATGATATCCAGCAGAGCATGCTCGATGATGGAGCGGAGGCCACGCGCCCCGGTCTTGCGTTCCATCGCCTTGCGCGCCACCTTGTGCAGCGCCTCGTCCCGGAACTCCAGCTCCACCCCCTCCATCTCGAACAGCTTGGTGAACTGCTTGGTAATGGCGTTCCTGGGCTCGGTCAGGATCTTTACCAAGGCATCTTCGTCCAGCTCCTCCAGGGTCGCCAACACCGGCAGACGCCCCACAAACTCCGGAATCAGGCCGTATTTGACCAGGTCCTCCGGCTCCACGTTACTGATCATCTCGCCGAAACCCCGTTTGTCGTCCGCAGTCTTGATCTCCGCCGCAAAGCCGATGCCGCCCTTCTCGGTGCGCTCGCGGATGATGCGATCCAGACCAGCGAACGCACCACCGCAGATGAACAGGATGTTGGCGGTATTGACCTGCAGGAACTCCTGCTGCGGATGCTTGCGCCCTCCCTGTGGAGGCACCGAGGCGACCGTTCCCTCTATCAGCTTGAGCAGCGCTTGCTGTACCCCCTCGCCGGAGACGTCCCGGGTTATGGAGGGGTTCTCCGACTTGCGGGAGATCTTGTCGATCTCGTCGATGTAGACGATGCCGTTCTGTGCCTTCTCCACGTCATAGTCGCACTTCTGCAGCAGCTTCTGGATGATGTTCTCCACATCCTCGCCGACATAGCCTGCCTCGGTGAGGGTAGTGGCGTCGGCAATGGTAAACGGAACCTTGAGCAACCGCGCCAGCGTCTCCGCAAGCAGCGTCTTGCCACTGCCGGTAGGCCCGATGAGCAGTATGTTGCTCTTGACCAGCTCCACATCGTCACGGCCCTGCTGGCCCAGCTCGAGACGCTTGTAGTGGTTGTACACGGCGACCGAGAGGGTCTTCTTGGCCCGCTGCTGCCCGATTACATACTCGTCCAGCACCTTGTTGATCTCGTGCGGTGTGGGCAGCTTGGATGAGGCATCACCGGCATCCTGCTCCTGAATCTCTTCGCGGATGATGTCGTTGCACAGATCCACGCACTCATCGCAAATGAATACCGACGGACCGGCAATGAGTTTGCGTACCTCGTGCTGACTCTTGCCACAGAAGGAGCAGTAAAGCAGCTTGCCGCCGCTACGTTTATCGTCGCTCATCTACCTACCTCATAAAATCCAGCGGGGTATGGAAACAACACTGCCGAAAACCGCCTCGTTTTGCAACCCCCGCGGCGGGTTCCCGGTATTTGTTTACTTTTTCGCTACAGAACCCCGGCTTCCTGCCAGATCCACATCGCCGTGCCAGTACTCTTTCAGTTGGCCTGTCGGCGTCCATGGCGGCGTTGATGGAATACATCCCTGTATGCCACCCTTCGGGGTCGCTTCGCGCTCCCAATCCACTCCCGGTGGATCGGTGCTTATCTTGCAAAGGGCGACGGCCATTCGCTGCGAGGAGCGCCTTGCCCTGAATGCTGACAGAACAAGTAAATCCTAATATTATTACCTTAAAAGAGTACTAGCGTTGCACCAGCACCTCGTCGATCAGACCATACGCCACCGCCTCTTCCCCGTCCATGAAGAAATCGCGATCGGTGTCCTTGCTGACCTGCTCTATGGGCTTGCCGGTATGGGCAGCCAGCACGCTGTTGAGCCGTTCCCTGACCTTCAGGATCTCGTTAGCATGGATCTCGATGTCGGTTGCCTGCCCTTGAAATCCACCCAGCGGCTGATGAATCATCATCCGCGAGTGGGGCAAACAGTAGCGCTTGCCGGGCGCCCCCCCAGCCAGCAGCAGTGCGCCCATGCTGGCCGCCTGACCGATGCACATGGTGCTCACGTCGGGCTTTATGAACTGCATGGTATCATATATCGCCAGGCCGGCGGTTACTGCGCCGCCGGGAGAGTTGATGTAGAGATGGATATCCTTGTCGGGGTTCTCCGATTCCAAAAACAGTAGCTGCGCCACGACCAGATTGGCCATCTGGTCCTCCACCGGACCAACCAGAAAGATGACCCGCTCCTTGAGCAGCCTGGAGTAAATGTCATAGGCCCGCTCACCGCGCGCCGACTGCTCCACCACCATGGGAATCAAGCCGGTGTTGTATGTTTCCAATGATCTCTCCCGTTTGT
>DRMK01000314.1 GCA_011322575.1 Gammaproteobacteria bacterium | reverse complement strand
GGTTCCCCTTGGCCCTTCCCGCCTGCCGAACATTACGGGGCGGATCCCGTACGGGTCGCGGAACCCGACTATGCCGTAACCGGTAATCATCGCCACCACCGCATATGCCCCCCGGCAGCGGCGGTGCACCCCCGCCACCGCGGCGAAGATGTCCTCGTGATCTATGGTCAGCTTGCCACGCGCCTGCAACTCGTGGGCAAACACGTTGAGCAGTACTTCCGAATCGGAGTCGGTATTGATATGACGCAGATCGTCGCGGAACAGCTCCTGCTTGAGCTGCTCGGCATTGGTCAGATTGCCGTTGTGCGCCAGAGTGATCCCGAACGGCGAGTTCACGTAGAAGGGCTGCGCCTCGGCGGAAGAGGAGCAACCGGCGGTGGGGTAGCGCACATGCCCGATCCCCATGTTGCCCCGCAGGCGGATCATGTGCCGGGTGTGAAAGACATCCCGCACCAGCCCGTTGTCCTTGCGCAGGAACAGTCGCCCGTTGTCACAGGTGACGATGCCCGCGGCGTCCTGCCCCCGGTGCTGCAACACCGTCAGGCCGTCGAACAGGGCCTGGTTGACATCCCGCTGAGCGATGATACCTATGATGCCGCACATGGTTCAGCCGGGGGGTTGCGAATAGGAGAAATACTGCGCCGCGTCGGCCGGAAGGAAGCCCTGCATCCAGATGGCCAGCTTCTGGAAGTGCGGCATGAACAGCGAGCGCCCCCACCACTCATCCTGAGGCAACGGCGTCAGGCCCGCCAGGAACACCAGAATGGCGACGATGAACACCCCCCGCAACACCCCGAACAGCATACCTATGGCGCGATCGGTACCGGTCAATCCGCTGCTTTTCACCAGCTTGACCAGCAGATGGTTGATCACCGCCACCACCAGCAGCGAGGCGACGAACAGCAGCAGAAACGCGGCCACCAGGCGGACGGATGGGGTGGATATGAAAGGCTCCAGCATCACCGCCAGGCTCTTCGAGAAGCTGACCGATACCCAGATGGCGATCCCCCAGGCCGCCAGCGCCAGCGCCTCGCGGACGAAACCGCGGGTCAGGCTGATGAGCGCCGAGATGGCGACGATCACCAACACCCCGTAGTCAAACCATGTCACCGTATGCTATCCCTTCAGTTCCTTGTGGGGAAACACCATTCCGTTCAGATTGAACGCCTTGCGCAACCGCTCCTGCAGCGCCTCCGCCCTGGCGCGGGTGCGTTCCGGCCCCACCCGTACCCGGTAGATGGTGCCCTGGGAGGTGGCAACCGCCTCTACGAAGGCGGCGTACTTCCGGGAGCGCACCCTGTCCCGCAGCGCCATGGCGTTGGCCCGCTCGGAGAAACTCCCCAGCTGCACCACCCACGCCTCGATATCGTCCGCCACTCCCTGCGGCTTCCCGCCCGTCTCCTTCCCCTCGGCTACAGGAGGAACCGGCTTGGGAGCAGGGGAGACGGCGGGCGGCGTCCCTGCGGCCGGCTGCGGCGCGGGATCGGGGGCGGCGGGCACGAAGTTGTCCGGCAGATCGCCGGTGTACTCGTCCACCACCACCGTGGTGACCGGCTTGCGGGCGGGGCGCGGCGGCGGCTCCTGAAGCGGGATCTCCACCGTGCGGCGTCCATCATCGGGCAGCGGCGGGATGTTGCCCGCGCCAATCAGCTTCTCCTGGCTGCCCTTGCCACCTAGCATCATGGGAATGAAGATCACTGCCAGCGCCACCAGCACGGAGGCACCCACCAGTCGCTGTTTGAGGCGGTTCTCTGCTGCCGGCTCTCTCGACATAGCTTTCAGAATCCCGTTGGAAGATCCGGCCCTTTCCACCACACTGCAAAGAGATGAGGGCCGTGCCGGACCACTCCGATATTATAGCCCTTCGCCAACCAGCTCCGCCACCGTATGGAATGACCCGAACACAACAATCCGATCCCCCGGCCGGGCCTCCCCTGTCGCCTGGCCGTACGCCGCAGGCACCGAGGGGAAACGGCGCGCCACCGCATCCTCTCGTACCCTCCTGAGGGCCCGTTCGAGCCGCTCCGCTCCCGCATCCCTGGCCACCGGCAGATCGGCCAGATACCAGGCATCGACTTCGGAGCAAAGCGCCTGAAAGATCCCTTCGTGGTCCTT
>DRMK01000313.1 GCA_011322575.1 Gammaproteobacteria bacterium | reverse complement strand
GCTGGTCTGCTCTTCGTTGCTTTGTACCGCCAGCAGACGCAAGGGGCGGCTGGAGGTGTCGATGATGAGCGGCCCTTCTCCCAGCGGATAGTCCAGGCGCGGGGTAATCACCCGTTTGTCGTTAGGGAAAGATACCTGGTAAGCGTGGCGCACCAGGATTGCGGTGCCGTTGGAAAGACCAAAGGCCACCACCGCGCTGTACGGCGCTCCGGTGGCAAAACTGGTGATGGTGGTTTCCGGAGGCAGGGGAATCGCCTGTTCCCGGATCACCGCCCCGCTTTTGGTGAAGAAGAACTGGGCCAGCCCGGAGCTGGTAAAGCGCACCCCGATCTCGGCCTGCTCCTCCATCGCCAAATGCAATGTCTTCTCCCCGACTCCGGTGGGCGGTAACCGGTAGCTGGCCACCCTCTCCAGCTCCGCCGGCTCGAACAGCGGCACCACCACGAACAGCAGATAGAAGAAGATCAGCACCACCGCAATAATGACGCCGATCCCACCCACCGATATGGCGTAACGCGCCAGCACATCTTTCATCATGCGCGCCCGCTGGTGGAGGGAGGGTCTGTTGCTGGTGAGGGCCATACCTGGTGTCGGGAGTGTCTGGTCAGGTGAGGCGAATGTTAACCCATTGTGGTGATTATTTCACAGATATACGCGCCCCCCTTGCCGCCGGGCGGTCAGGATCCGGCCCCGCGCCGGTGCGGGGCCGGGGTGACAGGGGGCACCGGTGCTATTTTAGCCGGGCCAGCTCTTTCTGGATGACGCGGTTGGGAAGCGGAACGTATCCGTCCTTCACCACCACCTCCTGGCCGATACGGGATAGCACCATCTTCAGGAACTCCCTCACCAGCGGATCGAGCGGCTTGTTCGGGTGCTTGTTGACATATATGTAAAGGTAGCGGGAGAGGGGATAGCTGCCATGAACCGCATTCTCCGGAGTGGCGGCCACGTAGTCGCCGCCCTCCCGCTTGGCCAGCGCCAGTGCCTTTACGCCCGAGGTCTTGTACCCGATTCCGGAGTAGCCGATGCCGTTGACAGAGGCGGTCACCGACTGCACCACCGAGGCGGAACCGGGCTGCTCGTTTACGGTGTTCTTGAAGTCACCCTTGCAGAGGGCCTTCTTCTTGAAATAGCCGTAGGTGCCGGATACCGAGTTGCGGCCATAGAGCTGGATGCTGCGGTTGATCCAGGATCCGTCAAGCCCCAGTTGCCCCCATCTGGTAATGTCCTCGGGGTAGCCGCACTTGCGGGTAGAGGAGAAAATGGCATCCAGCTGGGGGATGGTGAGCCGATCCAGCGGGTTGTCCTTGTTCACGTAAACCGCCAGGGCGTCGATGGCGACCCGCACCGGCGTCGGCTTGTAGCCCTGGCGCCGTTCGAACGCCTCGATCTCCTTGCTCTTCATCTTGCGGCTCATCGGACCCAGGTTGGAGGTCCCCTCGGTGAGCGCAGGCGGCGCCGTGGATGAACCGGCCGCCTGGATCTGGATATTCACGTTGGGGTAGATGCGCTTGAACTCCTCCGCCCAAAGGGTCATCAGGTTGGCCAGGGTATCTGAACCCACGCTGGAGATGTTGCCGGCAACGCCGCTGGCGGCGCTGTACTCAGGCAGTTGGGCATCCAGCTGGGTGGTGGCTGCCAGGGCCTGACCGCCCATGACGGCGCCCGCCAGACCAACACTCAACAACAGTTTCCGGATGGCTCTTTTCATCTGTTCGATACTCCTGTGGTTGTTCATGTCCGCACCATGTTTGCAACGAATACAGTCTACTACATGAATATTGCAGTTATATTACAGTGCTTGCGTATTACCGGCGGGCAAGGGATGATACCAGATCGGGCCGGATACCGTGTATTCCGGGTTGGTTGGTTCAACGAGAGCGGCGTTCTTGCTTCTTCCGGATTCAGGTTCAACCGACAAATCTGTCGGCAAGGCGTCGCCTGTGGCGCTGGTCGCCACACTGGGGTTGATCGCCCTTCTGACCCTGCTGCACGCTCTGGTGGCTCCCCGCGCGGGGCTCAGCGTGGACGAGGCGCACTACGCCCTGTACGGCCTCCACCTGGACTGGAGCTATTTCGACCATCCGCCCATGGTGGGCTGGCTGCAGGCTCTGGTGCTGCCCTTCGGGCAGAGCGATTTCGCCCTGCGCCTGGTTCCCATCACCCTCTCCGCCGCCACCGGCCTGGTACTGTACCGGCTGGCGCGGGAGCTGTTTCCGGAGCGCTCCGGCTGGCTGGGTTTCCTCGCCGTGGCCCTGTTCCAGGCGGGCATCATCGTCCAGCTGCTGGGGGTGGCGCTGGTGCCCGACGGCCCGCTGCTGCTGTTCGGGCTGCTGGCCATGCTCCAGTTGCGCCGCGCCATACAGGGCGGGCGGTTGCGCAACTGGCTTCTAAGTGGCCTGTTTCTCGGTCTGGCGGGGCTCTCCAAATATACCGCCATCACCCTGGCCGCGAGCGCCGTTCTGGCGCTGCTGGCGGGCGGGTACTGGCGGCGGCTGCTCTCGCCGGGCCCCTGGCTGGCCGTGGGAGTAGGGACGCTGCTGATTCTGCCGGTGCTGTGGTGGAACATGCAGCACGACTGGATCTCCTTCAGCTACCAGCTGGAGCACGGCACGCGGGGCGAGCGCTGGAGCCTGTCGAGGTTTCTTCTCGGCCAGGCGGGACAGCTGCTGGCTTACGCTCCCATCCTCTACCTGGCTGGTTGGGCAGCGCTGCTTTCCGGGTTGCGCGAGTGGCGCTATCCCGGAGTGCGCGATACCCTCTGCTTTGCCCTGCCGCCGCTGCTGCTGTTTGCATGGAACGGCGGCTTCTACGCCCCCTTGCCCCACTGGACTGCTCTGGGATGGGCCATTGTCTCACCGCTGGCGGCGCGCTGGCTGATGGATCACTGGCAGTGGCGCTGGGTACGGATACCGGCCTGGATTTCGGCGGGCTACTGTTCGCTGCTGATCCTGCTGGTGTTCAGCCAGCTGTTCCATCCCTGGATCCCGTTCCGCGAGAACGAGCACCCGCTGCACGACATCTACGGCTGGCGGCAGGCGGCGGAGCGGGCCGAGCAGTTGCGCCGGAGAGTGCCGGATTCCCCCGCTGGTCCGCCGCTCCTGTTCGTGGAAAACTGGACCTACGGCAGCCGCATAGCCTGGTACGCCCGGCCGGCCCCGGTGCAGGTGCTGGACCGGCGCACCGACCAGTTCGATCTCTGGTTCGGCACGCCGCAACCGGGCGCGCGGGGAATTCTGGTATCCCCCTCCTATCACAGCGGCCGCTCCGGCCGGGAGTGGTTCGCCAGTTGCAGCGAGCAGGAGCCGCTGCCCATTCTGTTGCAGGGCAAGGCGGCGCTCACCTTCCGGTTCTTCTCCTGTGAGGGGTACCGGGGGGAATGACTGGATTATGCGGAAGGGCGATCGAGGGCGGCCCCTGGCGATGGGGGGTGCCGCTGGCGGCCCTGCTGGGGATGCTCCTGGTCTGGATGGGGGAGCTCAATCGGCCGCTGTTTTTCTGGTTCAACACCCTGAGCCGCTACGGCGGGGAGCTGCTCTGGTCCCATCTGACCCTGCTGGGCGATGGACTGGTGGCGCTGGTGCTGGCGCTGCCCCTGGTGGGGCGCCGCCCGGAGATGGTGCGCGCGATGGTGGTGGCGGCGCTACTGGCCGCCATCTGGGCCTTGGGGCTGAAGCCACTGCTGGGGGTGGCGCGCCCGGCCGGGGTGCTGCCGGCAGATACGTTGACCATCATCGGACCGGTTCTCCGGCAATACTCCTTTCCCTCCGGGCATACCACTGCCATCTTTACGCTGGCGGGTGTGCTGGCCATCCACGCCGGCAGCGGGGTTCTGCGCTGGATGTTGCTGCTGCTCGCCGCGGTGGTCGGATGTTCACGCATAGTGGTAGGGGCGCACTGGCCGCTGGATGTGCTGGGCGGGGCCTTCGGCGGGTGGTCGGCCGCCGTGCTGGGAACCATGCTGGCGCAACGCT